>CALMOO010000427.1:0-6488 GCA_937871705.1 uncultured Hymenobacter sp. | reverse complement strand
ATTGCCCGGAATACCCAGCGACGGCGCCACCGGAATGGGCAGAATCAGCCCGTCCACCAGGTTGCGGTAGAAAGTAAATTCACCCGTCAGCCGGTCCTGAAACAAGCCCACATTCAGGCTAATGTCCGTCTTCTTGCTGGTTTCCCATTTCAAGCTGGGGTTGCCGGCCTGCGAATAGAAGAGGTTCGCGTTGCTGGCATACAGGCCCGAGTTGTAGAGCTGAAGCGAGGCATAGTCATCAATGCCTTGGTTGTTGCCCACGGTGCCGTAGCTGCCCGATATTTTCAGAAAGTTCAGCGTATTGTTGATGGCCGAATTCTTCCAGAAACCTTCTTCCGAAACGATGTAGCCCAGCGAGCCGCCATAGAAGTTGCCCCACGGATTAGCCCAGGCCGAATAGCCGTCGCGCCGGGCGTTGAAGGTCAGCAGGTACTTATGGTCGTAGTTGTAGGCAATGCGACCAAAGAAGGACACCAGATAGTTGTAGCCCACATAGTTGTAGGTATTATCAGTGGCAATGTTGGTAAAGTTGCCCTCAAAGTTGGTGAAGAAGGGGTCGGCAATAGACGTGCGGTTTACCGTGTAGCGCGTTTGCTGGCTGTATTGCTGCTCATTACCTGCCAGCAGGTCGAAATTGTGCTTCTCACCCAGCGTGTGGCTGTAGGTAGCCGTGTTCTGCCAGTTCCAGCGGTTGAGGGTGCGGTAGTAGTTATACGCCCCGCCACCCGTCGAGTAGCCGTCGCCGCCCAGGCTGTTGTAGAATGCGTTATCATCAAACGAGACGTTATCGAGCCCGTAGGTAGTGCGCAGGTGCAAGCCTTTAACGGGCTCCAAGTCGGCATATACGCTGCCCTGAATCTGACTGCTTTTTGAGGTAAAGTAGTTTTTGTCGAGTTCCAGAGCCGGGTTGTAGTAGCTGATGTAGAGGGGGGTAGGGGTAGTTAAGCCCGGGTTGATGTTAGGTCCTGGGCCAAGTGCCCCATTATATAGGTTATAGCTGCCATCCGCGTTGTAAGGCGCAATGTTGGGCGGCAACACCAGGGGTAGGCGGCCCAAGCCGCCCGTGCCAAAAGCCCCACCCGAAACCGAGCCGGAATTGGGCGACTTGTTGAGGGAGTTTGTGTAGTTAAACCGAACGCCGACCGTGAGACGGCTAAACAGCTTGTGGTCAAGGTTAACGCGGCCGCCGTAGCGCTGAAACTCATTTTGCTTCAGCATGCCCTTCTGGTCGGTGTAGTCTACGGAGGCGTAATAAGTAGTTTTCTCGTTGCCGCCCGAGAAGTTCAGGTTATGACTGCTTGCTACCCCCGTCTGGTAGATGTAGTCATACCAGCGCGTATCGATGGGGTTGTTATTGGCGTCCTTAGCTACTGTGAAGTAGTAGTTGGGAGCTGGCGCGGCCTTGCCCCCGTTGGCGTATAGGTTGCTTACTGCCTCATTCTTTATGTTGACGTAGTCTTGCGCTCCCAGAATTTTGTACAGGCGTACGGGCTGGGTCAAACCCACCCAGGTGCTATAGTTGACGTGGCTTTGTCCCTGGCGGCCTCGCTTGGTGGTCACCAGAATAACGCCGTTGGTAGCCCGCGAGCCATAGATAGCCGTCGAGGAAGCATCTTTCAGTACTTCCACATTTTCGATATCCTCCGGATTGATGCTGGCCAGCGGGTTATTAGGCACGCTGCCCACCGATGAAGCATTGCCATTGTAGGTTGGGATACCATCAATCACCACCAGCGGCGACGAGCTAAGGTTAATTGAGTTGATGCCTCGGATACGAATTACCGGCGGGTTGTTCAGCACGCCGTTAGGGGTAGTGATGTTCACCCCGGCCGCCCGGCCTTGCAAAGCCTGGTCGAAGCTTTGTACCGGCAAGGTGGCAATTTCTTTTCCTGCGATGGTGGCGATGGTGCCGGTAGCTTCGCGGCGCGACTGCGTTACGCCGTAGCCCACCACCACTACCTCATCAAGGCCAGTGGTGCTGGCCAGCGTTACGTTCAGCGTGCTACGCTCGTCAATAGTTAGTTCCTGGCTTGCGTAGCCCACAAAGGAATATACCAGCTTGGTGGCCGTAGGGGGCACCGCTAACGAATACTTCCCCTCAATGTCGGTAGCTGTGCCGCGCTGTCCACCTTTCACCAGCACGGTTACGCCTGGCAGCCCTGTCCCATCAACGCCAGTTACTCGACCAGAAATGGTTCGCTCCTGAGCTCTTAGTACGTGGGCCGTCAGCACACAGGTAAAGAGTAGGAACATCAGTACAATTTTTCTCATTTGAAAAAATTTAGGTTGACAAATAAACGTGGCGAATATAGGGGGGTAGGCGTCATAAGTTCGGTATAATCTACATTTGCACCACCAAAAAATACCTTGTCAAACCTATTTCGGGGTATCTATTAGCATTATACCTATCTAAAAAGAAGGGATGTCTTTAGAGGTAGTTATTGAAGTTTTTAGTTAATATTTACAAGTTGTCAGACCTCAATTGGCCGCTATAGACTTTCTTTATTTAGAATCGCACGGTTCGCTGATGAGCGGCCATTCGTAAAGTATGACCATCCGCAGCCGTCTCACCTGGCTATTTGTAAGCGTAGTGGCGGTGCTGCTGCTGGCGGTGCTGGCAGGAGTGTTTGTGCTTCAAAGCAGCGCCTCGCAGCGCGAGTTTCGGCAGCGGCTGCGCGACCGGGCCCAGGTTACCAGCTACATCTACCTCGAAAAAGACGAGATGCGCGCCAGCGCCTTTCGGGCTTTCGAGAAGAAGTACTTGCAGGCACTTACCAATGAAATCCTGCAGGTGTACGATGCCAGCGGGCGGGTACGCTTTGTGGCCGCCGACGAGCGCGTGCGCCTTTCTGATGCCGTGCTGGCCCGCATTGTGCTCAACAAGGAGGTGTATTTCAACCTGGGTCCACGGCAGGCAGTGGGCATCTTCTACCATGATAACCAGGGCGATTACGTGATTGTGGCGGCGGCCGAGAATATGTATGGCCGGCAGCGGCTGCAAACTCTGGCCACTATTATGGGTGGCATTTTTGTGGGTAGTCTGCTCGTTATCTATGCTGTAGGGCGGGGCTTTGCGGGGCGCGCGCTGGCCCCTATTGCGGCGCTGAATGACCAAGTCGACCGCATTACGGCGCAGGACCTGCACCTGCGCGTCGATGAAATGCCCCTGCGCACCAGCGAGCGCGACGACCTGCGCCGCTTGGCTCGCACCTTCAATCGGCTGCTCGAACGCCTCGAAGGCAGCTTTGCCGGCCAGCGTACGTTCGTGCGCAACGCCTCGCACGAGTTGCGCACGCCGCTCACGGCCAGTATTGGCGAGTTGCAGGTGTTGCTGGCCCGCGAGCGCCCGCCAGAAGTCTACCGCGAAGGAGCCGCCTCCGTGCTGGCCGAATTGCAGCAACTGAAGCAGCTTATCAACAACCTGTTAGACCTTGCCCAGGCCGATGAGGCAGTGCCCCTGACCGAAGAAGTGCGCCTCGACGAGCTGCTGTGGGAGGTGCGCGAAGCCGTAGCGCCCGCGCAGCGCAGCCGCGTACAGGTAGACCTGGGCGACCTAAGTGAACTGCCCACCGACCCAGCCGCCTTCGAGATAAAGGGGCACCGTGTGCTGCTGGCCCGCGCCCTCGGCAACCTCGTAGATAATGCCTTGAAATACTCGTGTCCCGACCAGCGCATCACGCTCAGTTTGCGGTGCCCGGCTGGGGGCGGCTGCCTCTTGCGAGTAGCCGACGCTGGCCAAGGCATAGCGGCGGACGATTTAGCGCAGGTGTTTCAGCCGTTTTTTAGGGCGGCCAGCGTGCGTGGCGTAGTCGGGCATGGGGTAGGGCTGCCCTTGGCTCAGCGCATTGTGGCCCTGCACGGCGGCACCCTCACGCTGCGTTCTGAGCTGGGGCGCGGGACTGTGGCGGAGGTCGTTTTTGCCAGCCCACACCATACGTTATTATAAGGAGTAGTTATGAGGCGTTGCAACAGGGTTCAGCAAGTAAAGGGGGGTAGGCCGGTGCGCGTTGCCCTGTATAAGCTCATAGCTGCATAACCCAATCAATACGACTTGATGCGCCGCTGCCTCATGCTGGCGCTCATCAGCAAAGAGGAAGACGCCCAGGCCCTACCCCCACTAGCGTAGGCCAGACTTAGCTGCGAGCTTGTACTATTGCAAGTTGCTGCCGGGCCTGGTCTTCTTGCCAAAACTTAGTAGCGACTAGTCGCTTTGATGAAAAATATTCTGCGTGCGATAGTGATTTTTGTTACTAATTGTGGCAGCTTCCTGGCAATGGCCGCGGGCTTGTTGTGTTAAACGTAAGTAGCTCAGGCAAGGCATTGATAGCTAGAAGCCAGCACTATCTATTGTGGCGTAGGTTTATAGCCTTTTCACTATGCAAAAACGGGTTTCTAATGCCCTTCTAATGCGTTTCTAATCTCGTTTTAATCTGCTTAGAATGAGTTTACAATGAATATAGTAAAAGGGTGAATGAAGTCCGAAAAGTCCTTGTTAGCTTTGCTCAACTGCCTAAGTAAGGCACAAGATAAAAAAGTGATTTTAAGAAGATTTTTAGGTACTGCTACTCGCAGCCTGATGCCCCAAACAATGCCGTCCACGCCTAGTGGCCCTGGCCGGCTGACTCGCTATTTCGGACTGGTGCTGACTGGGCTAAGCCTAGCCCTGGCACCAGCGGCTCACGCCCAAACGCCAACCCAGCCCACAGCGGCTGCCTCGCTGGCGGCCGATACTGTGCAGCTGACGCTGCCCGAGGCTGAGCAACGCTTTGTGCAAAACAACCTGCAGCTACTAGCCCAGCGCTTCAACATCACAGCGGCGCAGGCACTGGCCGTGCAGGCCCGGCTTATCGACAACCCTACCATCGTGCTCGACCAGAACGCGGTGTTGCAGGCCGTACACCGGCGCGAAATGGATGGCGGCGGTGCTGCTCCCAACCAGGTGGCGTTTCAGGCGCAGCAGCTGTTTGCGCTAGCTGGCCGGCGGCGACTAGCTGGCCGTGTAGGTCAGCAAGCTGCTGTGGTTGAGACGTTTAATTTGGAAGATTTGGTGCGCAATTTGCGTTTTCAGCTGCGTACAACGTACTACGATGTGTATTTTCGGCAGCAAACGCTGCGCATCTACGATTCGGAAATTCCCTCGCTACGCCGTACGGTTGACTTGTACCAGAGCCAATATGAGAAAGGAAATATTGCGCTCAAAGAAGTTATTCGTTTAAAAGCTTTCTTGTTTACCCTGGAAAGCGAGCGGCTGGGCTTGGTAACGGAGCAAGCAAACGGGCAGGCTGACCTGCACATTTTGTTGCGCGACTCGTCGCGTACGGCCTACCAGCCGGTCGTTAATCCCGACCGGATTCGGACGCTTTCACTATCTCCCTACCCCGAGGCGCAGCTGACCGATACTGCCTTGGTGCGCCGCGCCGACTTGCAGGCCCGCCGAGCCGAAGAGCAGCGCCAGGAGCTTAACCTGCGCCTGCAGCGTGCCGTGGCGACGCCCGACCTGGCTGTGGGCTACAACTACGACCGGTACGGCTCTTACATCAATAACTATAACTCCGTAACGCTCGGGGTGGCAGTGCCCATCTTCAACCGCAACCAAGGAAACATTCAGGCAGCCAAGGCGCAGATAAGCGGCGCCCAGGCTTTGCTGGCCGAGCAGCAGCTGGTAGTACGCCGCGACGTGCATGAGGCCTATCAGATAGCCCAACGCTCGGACGACCTTTACCAGCACACCAGCCGCGATACTACCCCTTTCTCGCGCCTTATCAATAGCATCGAGCAGAGCTACGCCAAGCGCGTTATCGGTATTGTGGAGTACCTCGACTTTTACGAGGCTTATAAAAACAATGTGATTCAGTTGAATACCCTGCGGGCCAACCGCATGCGGGCATTTGAAAACATTAACCTGGCCGTGGGCCGGACGGTGTTCCGCGCCGAGTAATTTTTTAATTTTTAAAGTCGAACTATCGAATGACAGGGAAGCCCGCTAATTAAGCCTACCCCCCTGTTCCTTACCCATATCCATGAATCGTTCTGCTTATCTGCTCCTGTTAACCTTAGGCCTGGGCGCCTGCTCTAAGTCGGAAAAAACGACGGACGAGTCTAAGGAAACCAAGAAATTCTCGCTCTCCGGCCAAACGCTGAAGGAGCTGACTTTCGACACTGTACGCTTGGAGCCCGTACGCAACGAACAGTCGTTTTCGGGCCAGGTGGTGACCAATGGTGATAAAACGACAAAGGTGTTTCCACTGGTAGGTGGCGTAGTTGAAAAGCTCAACGTTGAGCTGGGCGACCACGTCGAGAAAGGCCAAGTGCTGGCGGTGATACGCTCGGGCGAAATCGCGGATGTTCAGAACCAGAACAGCACGGCCGGCACCGACGTCGACATTGCTCGCAAAAACCTGTCGGTGGCCGAAGACCAGTACAAAGCTGGCCTGGCCGCGGAGCGCGATGTAATTCTGGCGCGCAATGAGCTGCGCAAGGCCCAAAGC
>CALMOO010000426.1 GCA_937871705.1 uncultured Hymenobacter sp. | reverse complement strand
CTCGAAACGCATAGCTCAGCCGATGGCGCCCACCTCATCGACGACCCGCTGGGCAAGGAGCTCGACGTGCTGGGCGTGAACAACTACTGCGGCTGGTACGTGGGTGCCCCCGAGTCTTGCGGCGATATCAAGTGGGAATCGGCCTATAACAAGCCCATGATAATGAGCGAGTTTGGGGGCGATGCGCAGCAAGGCCGCCACGGCCCTGGCGATGAGCGCTGGACCGAAGAATACCAGGACGCGGTGTACACCAACAACTTCAAGATGCTGGACAAAATCCCGTTTTTGCGCGGCGCTACCCCCTGGATTTTGATGGACTTTCACTCGGCCCGCCGGCCGTTGCCCGGCATTCAGGATTTTTACAACCGCAAAGGCCTGATTTCGGAGATGGGTGTGCGCAAAAAAGCCTTCTACACGCTGCAAGCCTATTACAAGCGCAAGATGGAAGCGAAGCCGGGTGTCGAGCGCCCAGCTGGTTCGGCGGGGGTAGGGAGCTCATTTAAGTAGGCGATGAGGCTTACGCCAGAACGACCATTTTGCTTATAAAGGCCCTAATCAACTACTTATCTCGAAATGTCCATTATTCAAAGCTGGCGCTGGTATGGCCCCAACGATCCCGTTAGCCTCGCCGACATTCGCCAGGCCGGCGCTACCGATATTGTGTCGGCGCTGCACCACATTCCGAATGGCGTAGTGTGGCCAGTGGCCGAGATTCAGCGGCGGCAGGCCGAAGTAGCGGCCGCGGGCCTCACGTGGAGCGTGGTGGAAAGCGTGCCCGTGCACGAAAACATTAAGACCCGTACTGGCAATTTTGAGCAGTATATCGCTAATTACCAGGAGTCGCTGCGCAACTTGGCGGCCTGCGGCATCCGCACGGTTACCTACAACTTCATGCCCGTGCTCGACTGGACGCGCACCGACCTAGCCTACGAAGTGGAAGACGGCTCGAAAGCCCTGCGCTTCGAGCACGCCGCCTTCGTGGCCTTCGATACGCAGCTGCTCAAGCGCCAGAATGCAACCCAGGACTACTCGCCCGAGGAGCTGGCGCGGGCCGAGGCGCGCTTCGCCCAGATGAGCGAGGCCGAGCGGCAGCAGCTGCAGCGCAACATCATTGCCGGCCTGCCGGGCAGCGAGGAAAGCTTTACGCTTCAGCAGTTTCAGCAGGCGCTGGATGCGTACGCGGGCATCGACGCAGCGCGGCTGCGGCAGCACCTCATTCAGTTTCTGGCGGCCGTGGTGCCGGTGGCGGAGGAAGTGGGCATCAGCCTGGCCATTCACCCCGACGACCCGCCCTACCCCATCCTGGGCTTGCCGCGGGTGGTGAGCACCGCCGCCGATGTGCAGGCGCTGTTTGAGGCTGTGCCTTCGCCGAGCAATGGGCTGTGCTTCTGCACCGGTTCCTTCGACGTGCGCGCCGACAACGACCTGCCGGCCATGGTGCGTCAGCTGGGCGAGCGCATTCACTTCCTGCACCTGCGCAGCACCCAGCGCGATGCTGAAGGCAACTTCTACGAAGCTAACCACTTGGAAGGCGACGTGGACATGTACGCCGTCATGCGCGAAATCATCGGCGTGATGCGTCAGCGCCAGGTGAGCTTACCCATGCGCCCCGACCACGGCCACCAAATGCTCGACGACTTGCACAAGAAGACTAACCCCGGCTACTCGGCCATCGGCCGCCTGCGCGGCCTGGCCGAGCTGCGCGGGCTGGAACTAGGCATCGCGCGCAGCCTGGCCAATTAGCCGTAGGGGAGGGGGTAGGCGCTAAAAAGGCGGCTGGGCGGCTGAGTTACTCAGCCACCCAGCCGCCTTTTTAGGCTTGGGTACGCGTAGTAAAAAGCTTAAAGCTGAACCGCCTGCTGGAATTTCACCTCCTTGGCCGAGGTACCGACCATCACGTTCAGGCCGTCTTTTTCGAGCACAAATTGCTGCCGGCCTTGGTCCCAGTAGCGCAGGCTTTCGGCGCGTAGCGGAATTTGCACGGTGCGCTTTTCCTGCGATTTGAGAGTGACGCGCTTGAAGCCTTTGAGTTCCTTCTTGGGCCGCTCCACGGCCGAGCGTAGGTGGCTGACATAGAGC
>CALMOO010000425.1 GCA_937871705.1 uncultured Hymenobacter sp. | reverse complement strand
GGCCACGAGGACGTGGCCGATATTGCCGATGCGCACAAGCTGCTTTCGCCGGTGCTGGGCGCCAGCGCGGCCAGCGTCATTTTCGCCATCGCGCTGCTGGCTTCGGGCCAAAGCTCGACGCTCACCGGCACCCTGGCCGGCCAGATTGTGATGGAAGGCTTCCTGAACCTGCGCATCAAGCCCTGGCTGCGCCGCCTCATTACGCGGCTGGTGGCCGTGGTGCCAGCGCTGATAGTCGCCATTCTCTACGGTGAAAAAGGGACGGGCCAACTGCTGGTTTTCAGCCAGGTAGTGTTGTCGTTGCAGCTTTCATTTGCGGTAGTGCCGTTGGTACTCTTCACCAGCGACAAGCTCAAGATGGGCGTATTCGTGAATAAACCCTGGCTGCGCAGCACCGCCTGGGCCGTGGCCGTTCTGATACTGGGACTCAACGTGTTTCTGCTTTGGCAAACGGTGAGGGGGTAGGGCTAGCAAAGCACCTCGATGAGCAAGGCCCTCAACGACTATCAGCGACTTCACCGAGGCGGTAGGGCTAGCAAAGCACCTCGATGAGCAAGCCGCCAGGCTCGCGCCAATAAAAGGTCCAGGAGCCGTGAAGCTTGCGGGGCGCATCCACTAGAAAGCCGTCTGCCAGCAGCCGCTGCCGAATTTCATTCACCTGCTCCTCGGTTTCCTGCCGGAAGCCCAGGTGAAAATCTTCGGGGTAAGCCACGGCGGTTGCCTTGCTGAAATTACTGAGCGTCAGTACCAGTCCGTTTTCATCGCTCAGAATAGCAAGCGCCGGGCTACCCGGCACCAAGTGCCGAAACCCAAAGTATTTTTCGAATAGCTGCTGAGTTTGCACAACATCGCTTACCGCGAGGTTTAAGTGATTTAGCTTCATGGGGCTTACCTAGTTGGGTGGGCAATGACTCCAAAAATAACCGCCGACGTCCGGCGCCTACCTCCAGCCAAGTCTGGCTATCCCCGCTTAGAGGTGCTGCCTGCGCCTAGTGCCCCGGGCTTCTGGGTGTTCCACGAGTGCTTTATGGCAGTTCCGGCAAACTCATTTGCGCAGCACGGTCAGCAGCTTAGTGTTGTTTAAGGCCTTCACGTTGGTGCGGGGCATTGGCACCAGAAAAGTGTTCAGGCCTCGCTGCACCGAGTCGGCTTGCGCGCTTACATCAGCCAGGCTCTTGGGCCGGTAGGTGCTGGTTTGCAGATATACCGTGTCGGGCACCACGCGGGCCACCCGCATGATGCTGTAGCGCCGGTCGGGGTTGCGCATGACGTACAAGTCGGCCACTTGGGGCGCGGCGAGCAAGGCTTCGTTAGCCGCCGGGTCGGCTTCGGTGGGCGTATCTGCCGGGGCCGCAGTGGCGGGCGTGGCGGCCGCACTGCGGGCTAGCTGCCGGCTGCCTGCGGGCTTGCGGCTGCCTAAGGCGCCGACCACCAGTATCCCTACAAATAAGACCCCCACTATGGACAGCGCCAGGTAGTTCGTGATGGGCGTGCGCGCGCCGTGCTGCAAGGCCTGAGCCTGCTCGCGATAGGCGGGCGGCATCTGCGCGGTTTTGAGCACCTGCTGGCAGTGCGCGCACTGGCTCACGCTGTTTTTGCCCAGCGGAATAAGCGGAATCCAGAAAACATGCAAGTAGGAAGAGTAGATAGTGAGGGTCACGGCGTTGCGGGTGCCGCAGTTCACGCACGCAACGCCTTCCAGCTGGTAGTTGCCGATGAGGGAGGTGCCTGTGCCAAAGAAGAAAAGCATAGTAAAGTGGTGGGAAGATGCGCGGGCAAATAACAGGTTAAAACTTCAATGCCCAGCTCTTTAGTAAGCCCTACCCCCCTCAGTCCGCTGAACCTCTACCGCCGCCCGTAGGTTTGTACTCCCGTGCCCACTGCTTCGCCTCGCCTCCTGCTTCTCACGCCGCCGCTCACGCAGCTCAACACGCCCTACCCGGCTACGGCCTATATCAAGGGCTTTTTGGGGGGTAGGGGCTATAACGTGCGGCAAGCCGACCTGAGCATCGACTTGGTGCTCAAGCTCTTTTCAAAAGAAGGCCTGACGCGGGTGTTCGATGAAATTGAAGCTGGCTCTTACGACCTCAGCGACAATGCCCAGCGCATGCTGCGCCTGCGCCGCCGCTACGAAGCCACCCTTAACCCCGCTATCCGGTTCTTGCAAAACCGCGACCTCACGCTGGCGC
>CALMOO010000424.1:7637-12449 GCA_937871705.1 uncultured Hymenobacter sp. | reverse complement strand
CCAAAGCTGATGGTGTGCGCGGCCCGCACTACCGGCGCCGCGGCGTCGGGCTGGGGCGCGTCGGCGAGCAAGCCGCTGGGCAGGTCCACGGCCACCACGTGCGCGGCGCTGGCATTGAGGTGCCGCACCACCTCGGCCGCCAGCCCGCCGAGCGGCCGCGTAAGGCCCGTGCCAAACAGCGCATCAATCACCAGCGTGCCGGTCCCGAGGGGGGGTAGGGCGCCGGCTTGCAATTCGCTCACCGCAATGGTTTTGGGCAGCACGTGGCGGTTGTGCTGGTAGTCGTCGGAGTACTTATCGGCGGGCAGCAGCGCCACGCGCACGCCGTAGCCGGCCCGGTGCAGCAGCCGCGCCAGGGCCAGGCCATCGCCGCCGTTGTTGCCGGGGCCGCAGAGCAGCAGGATTTCGCCGGCCGAGTGCGGGTCGTGGTGCCGAAACAGCCACTCGGCCAGCGCCAGCGCGGCGCGCTCCATAAGCTCGGTCGAGGTGGTATGCTGCTCGGCGATGGTGGCGCGGTCGAGCTCCCGGGTTTGGGCGGCAGTCAGGAGTTTCATAATGAAGTAAGGGTAAGCTTTTGCGGGCACCGCAGGGCCAACGTGGCCCGCGAAAACTGTTTAACGGCTTCGGTCGTTCTAAAGGCCAAGCTACAGCTTACCCCACATTCCCATTCTTATTTCTTATGCAAACCTGGAACGACGTTATCCGCCTGGCCAACCATGGCGCGCCTACCCCCCCTCGCCGCGTCGAGAAGACCGCCGCCGAGTGGAAAGCCCAGCTAACCCCTGAGCAATACCACGTCACGCGCGAGCACGGCACCGAGCGCGCCTTCACCGGCGAATATTGCGAGGCGCACGAGGCCGGCCTCTACGCCTGCGTGTGCTGCGGCACGCCGCTCTACGACTCGCGCACCAAGTTTGAGTCGGGCACAGGCTGGCCGAGCTTCACTCAGCCAGTTGAGGAAAATGCTATTAAGTACAAAAAAGATACTAGCTACGGCATGACCCGTGTCGAGGTGCTTTGCAATGTGTGCGACGCCCACCAAGGCCACGCTTTCCCCGACGGCCCACCCCCAAGCGGCCTACGGTTGTGTATTAATTCAGCATCTATTAGGCTAATTACGGAAAAGCAACCTGCTTAGCTTGTTATAAGTTAAGCGTTACGTAGTTTAGGTGTGGATTAGCGCATAAAGCCGCTAGTCCGCACCTTTTTTTATGTCCGGCATGACCCGTGAAGCCTTCGTAGCGCAGCTCGCCCGCCTGCGTCCTTTAGCCGAAACTAACCCTGCTGCCTACCGCCGGCGCGTGCAGGGTTGGGCATTGCTCGGCTACGGTTTTATCCTACTCTTGCTAGTTGGCTCAGTGGGACTGATGGGCTTAGTCGCTTGGCTGACTATGGCCTTCGGCATTGGGGCATTGGCCTGGAAGGTCATCCCGGTGCTGGGCTTTTTCAGCTGGAAAGTAGTCCGCTCCATGTGGGTCAGCTTCGAGCCACCGGAGGGCTACCCCCTCAGCCGCGCTGAAGCCGGCCCGCTGCTCGACCTGGTGCAGCAGCAGGCCCGCACCCTCAAGGCGCCTAAGGTGCACCGGGTGCTGCTCACGAGCGAGTACAATGCCGCTGCCGTGCAGGTGCCGCGCCTGGGCGCGCTGGGCTGGCCGCTCAACTACGTGCTCATCGGCCTACCTCTGCTGCACACCCTCAGCCCCGAGCAAGCCACTGCCGTAGTAGCGCACGAGCTAGGCCACCTGCGCGGCGGCCACAGCCGCTTCGGGGCCTGGGTCTACCGCATCGACCAATCGTGGTCGCAGCTGGTGGGCCAGCTGGAAAAGACAAAGAGCCGCACGGTGTTTCATCGTTTTGCCGACTGGTACGTGCCGCGCTTCAACGTGTGGTCGCACCCGCTGCGGCGCACCTCCGAGTTTGAGGCCGATGCCGCGGCGGCTACCCTCACCAGCGCCGCCGCCTTGGCCGAAGCGCTGTGCGCCATCACGGTGCGCGACTCGGCCCTCGACCGCCTGCACTGGGATGTGCTGCAGCGCACCCTGGCCAACGAGCCCGCCCCGCCCCACGATGCCATCAGCCGCCTGCTGCCGCTAGCCAAAACGGCCCAGCTGCCCGCTCGCGACGAGCAACACCTGCTGGCCGCCGCCATGGCCGCCGACCTCGACCCTTTCGATACGCACCCCACGCTGGGCGAGCGCTTGGCTGCCTTGGGGCAGGCTGCCGCTGTGCCGCCCCTGCCTACTACTAGCGCGGCCGAGGCGTGGTTTGGCAGCCAGCTCCCACAGCTGGCTCGCGTGCTGGATATGCAGTGGGCTAGCAACCGTGCCACTTGGTGGCGCCAGCGCCACGACCACCTGCGCACGCAGCTCCAGCAACTCGATGCGCTCAATGCTCGCTTGGAAGCGGGCGAAACGCTATCGGAAGACGAAGTTTGGGAATTGGCCGACCTTACCGAAGACCACGTTGGCGCTGCCAAGGCGCTGCCCCTACTGCAGTCGTTGTTTAGCTCGGAGAAGTGGGAGCACGCCGCCAAGTTTGTCGTCGGCCGCATTCTCACCAACCAAGATGACCCCGCCGGCCTGGCGTTACTGGATGAGGTGATGGCCTGCGAGCCCGACGTAGTGGTGCTGGGCCTTGCCGTGCAGGAAGCCTACCACCAGCGCCACGGCAACCGCGACACCGCCCGCCGCCTCAATTCGTTGCAGCTGCAACACGCCGATAAGCTGGATGAGGCCTTGGCCGAGCGCCACACCGTAGCGGCCAGCGACTCGTTCAGCAGCCATGGCCTCACCGAAGAAGAGCTCAGCACACTCAACGATTCCTTGTCCCTGCCCACCAGCGGGGTAGGTAGGGCTTGGCTGCTGCGCAAAGAGCTCACCCATTTTGCCGCTGATAAGCCGCTGTTTGTGCTGCTGGTGCAGCCGCTGGCGGACGAAACCAAGAATGCCGCCTGGGTGCAACAGCTTGCCTGCCAGGTGATGCTGCCCGGCGAATGCTTTGTGGTAGCAACTGGCCCGGCGCACGATTGGCTCGAAAAACGGGCCTGCCTCCTTGATGCCGCCGAAGTATTTGCGCTGGAAGCGGTGAGCTAAACCAGTTTACTTTTGTTCACTTAAAACCCCCGCTGCTTAATTGATTCTACTTTTTTACTAATTATGTCGTTGCTCTTCACTGATTTCGCCTCCTGGCAGGCCGCTTGTGCGGCCACCGGCGAGCTGCTCTACCAGCCCGTGCTGGCGTATGAAGTGGAGCAAAAAGGCCGCACGGAGGCCGAAATCTGGCCAGGCTTGCAGCGCGCCTACGACGTGATGCGCGACGCCGTGCAAACCGGCCTGACGGGCGACATGACTTCGCGCTCGGGCATGATAAATAACGGCGCTAAGAAGATTGCCGCCTCGCCCGTTACCGTGCTTTCGCCCGAATTCAAAAGCCTGATTGTTAGCGCGCTGGGCGCTAAGGAAGTGAACTCGTGCATGGGCCGCGTGGTGGCGGCGCCCACGGCTGGCGCCTCGGGCATTTTGCCGGGCGTGCTTGTCACCATTCAAAACATACACAAGCTCGACGACCGCAAGATTTTGGAAGGCTTGCTGGTAGCGGCCGGCATCGCCCTTATTATCGAGCAGAATGCTTCGCTAGCCGGCGCCGTGGGCGGCTGCCAGGCCGAAACGGGCTCGGCGGCAGCCATGGGTGCTGGCGCCATCGTGTACTGCCTGGGCGGTACCGTAGAGCAGGTGTTTGCGGCCGTGGCCATTACCATTCAGTGCATGCTCGGGCTAGTGTGCGACCCCGTGGCGGGCCTTGTCGAAGTGCCTTGCGTGGTACGCAATGCCTCGGCGGCGGCCATTGCATTCTCCTCGGCCCAGATTGCCATCGCCGGCGTCGACCCGGTTATTCCCGTCGACCAGTGCGTGGCAGCTTTAGGCGAAGTAGGCCAGAGCATGGAAACCCGCTACAAGGAAACCGCCCTCGGCGGCCTGGCTAATACCAAGCGCGGCCGCGAAATCGAAAGAATGGTACTCGTGCAGGATGTTAACATTCTGCCCGACGAAGGCGAAGTAGTAAGCTGGTGAGGCCGTGAGCTAAGGCCTGAGGGGGGGGGAGGGCGCTTGGCCAGCCTACCACTTCGCTACCTAGTGCAGCGAGCTCAGCGCCGGCGCCAGTAGCAGTTGACTTAAGAACCCGATGGAAGTGGCGTAGCGTGTGCGGCGCTCCTGAAAGTGCTGCCAGGCGGCTTCTTCATCGGCGCGCAGGGGTAAGCCAGCCGCTTGCAGCTCCTGCCAGGCTTTGGCAAAGGAGGCGCGGCCAGGGTTAGCCGCCGTTACTTCTTCGGGGGTGCGCAGCTCGGCGGGCTGGGTTTCGGCGCGGTAGTCGAAGAAGCGGTGAACGCGGTTTACGGCTAGGCAGCCCGCCGTGAACGTCAACTCGACCTGCCGCGAGCGCGGCACATCGAGTGCCGAAAACAGTAGGTTGGCCGTGTCGAGCACGAGCCCGGCAGCCGTTACCCAGGAGCGGCCGGCTTGCGGCGAGCGAAAGAAAGCCAGCACTGGCAAGGAGGTGTGGCTCTCGTCAATCTCGACCAGCCACTGCTCCCAGGCCAGCCACTGCGCGTCGTCGTTGGTGAAGTCGCCGTCGTGGCCCAGCCACCGCAGCAGCCCGCTGGCCACTGCGGGCACGCCCGCCCGCAGCTCTATTTGCGCCACTACAGTTTCGCGCCGCGAAAATGCTTGGTAAATAGTAGGCAGAAAGGAAATAAGCAGCGTCAGCAGCAGCAGGCCCAGCGCGGCCGGTGCGCGGAGGCAGCGAATCAGGGTG
>CALMOO010000424.1:0-7627 GCA_937871705.1 uncultured Hymenobacter sp. | reverse complement strand
AGCAGGCCCAGCGTAGCCTCGGAATAAGACAGCATGTTGATTAACAAGCCACTCGCCGGCGTGGTGCCCAGCGTGAGCAGCGAGCTGCCACTCAGCTCGTAGCTTTTGGTCCAGCTGTCGATGCCTATTGCCCAGTAAATGCCAGTGTAGCCGACGGCCACCAGCCCGAGCCAGCCAATTGGCAGCGCCACCAGTGCCACCGGCGCATAGTGCGCCAAGATGCGGTCGCGCCGCGCGAAGGTGTTGGACCGCCGCGCCGCGAAGTCGAACAACGCCCTTACCCCCCCAAATACAAAGGCATTGAGCCGCACCGACTCGTTGCGCGGCAGCACAAACGAGCGAATAGCCGCCGATACGGTGATGATAACCAACAAGCCGCCGCCCAACCCAACCAGCAGGCGCACTAAATAGATAATAGTCGAAGACACACGCTGTGTACGGCAGTCAGCCTAAAAGGCTGCTAATGACTTGCCTGCCACAACTCCCGAAACGACTTGTCAGCCACGCGCAGGCTCTCGCGGCGCTTGCGCCAGCCGCTTTGGTCGAGCAGGTAGCCGAGGCTAAAATCTTTGAGACGGCCGGGGAGGATGTCGAGCGCCCAGCGGTGCTGCATGCTCCAGCGCCACAGGCCGATGGCTACCTTTTCGACGGTAGCATTGTGGCCCTCGCGCACACTTTCCTGGCGGTTGAGCAGCAAGAGATTGTGCAGGTTAATGCGTACCGGGCACACGCTGGTGCAGGCGCCGCACAGGCTGCTGGCAAAGCTCAGGTGCTGGTGCTCTTGCAGCCCACTCAGGTGCGGGCTGATAACCGAGCCAATAGGACCGGAATAGGTGGTTTCGTAGGTGTGGCCGCCGATGTTTTTGTACACCGGGCACACGTTGAGGCAGGCGCCGCACCTGATGCAGCGCAGTGCCTCGCGGCGGTCGGGCCGGGCAAGGAGGTTGGTGCGGCCGTTGTCGAGCAGGATGACGACCATCTCGGTGGGGCCATCGGTTTCGCCGGGCTGGCGCGGGCCGAAGTACACCGTGTTGTACACCGTGACTTGCTGGCCCGTGCCGCTGGTGCTGAGCAGCGGCCAAAATAAATCGAGGTCGGTGAGCTGCGGAATGAGCTTTTCGATGCCCACTACCGCAATGTGCAAGTCGGGGAACGTGGCCGACAGGCGGGCGTTGCCTTCGTTTTCGGTAACTGCTACCCCCCCTTCTTGGGCGATAAGGAAGTTGCCTCCCGTGATACCTACCTCGGCCGAGGTGTACTTGTCGCGCAGCAGGTGGCGGGCCGTGAGTACGAGCTGCTGGGCATCGTCGGTGTGCGCTATGCCTAGGTGCTTGACGAAAATAGCGGCGATGTCGGCCTTGCTCAGGTGCATAGCCGGCGTCACAATATGGTAAGGCCGCTCGCCATTGAGCTGCACGATGTACTCGCCGAGGTCAGTCTCAACTGACTCTATGCCGCGGCTTTGCAAGTATTTGTTGACGTGGATTTCCTCGGTGGTCATGCTCTTAGCTTTCACCACCGTGCGCGCTTGTCGGGCCTCCGTGAGGCGGCCAATTTCGGCGAGCGCTTCTTGAGCATCGTTGGCCCACACCACCCTACCCCCCCTCGCGGTGAAGGCCTGCTCAAATTGCAGCAGGTAGTCGTCAAGCTTTTCCAGCACCTGCGCTTTAAGGTAGGCGGCGCGGGCACGGGCCAACTCGTGGTTGGCGTAGTGCTGCATGCCAGCAGTCACGGCCGCATCGTACTTGCCGATGTTAAAGCGGATTTTGCGGCGGTGTTCGAGGTCGAAGGCCTTGGCTTCGGCGTCAGTTTGGAAAGCTTGAGCTTTTAGCATCTTACGCAGTATTTCTCCATGTTGAAACGCCAAGCTGCGCCGCATTCATTCGGCACCGCGTAGCACAGCGAACCATCTAAAGCTACGGCTTATTCGAATCTACCACGGGCCGCTCCTCGCGGTTGGCCAATTCCCAGGCCGTGAAAAACACCAGCTTGGCGCGTTCCTCCAGCTTATTAAACTCGATTTTGCTAACCTCGTCGCTTGCCTCGTGGTAGTCGGCGTGCACGCCATTAAAGAAGAAAGCCACCGGTACTTTGTGCACCGCAAAGTTGTAGTGGTCTGAGCGGTAGTAAAAGCGATTGGGGTCGTTGGGGTCGTTGAAGCGGTAGTCGAGGTCAAGCTTGGTGTACTGGCGGTTGGCCGCTTCCATCACCGCGTGCAGCTGCGACGAAAGCTTGTCAGAGCCAATAACATACACGTAATCGGGTTGGCCTTCGTGTGCTACGTCGGTGCGCCCAATCATGTCGATGTTGAGGTCGGCAATGGTCGAGGCCAGCGGAAAAACCGGGTTATTGGTGTAGTACTGCGAACCCAGTAAGCCCTTCTCCTCGCCCGTATTAGCCAGGAACAAGATGCTGCGGCGCGGCCCGTGCCCGGCGTGCGCGGCCTTGCTAAATGCCTGAGCCAGCGCTAGCACGCCCACCGTGCCCGAGCCATCGTCGTCGGCCCCGTTGTACACCTGCCCGCCAATGATGCCGAGGTGGTCGTAGTGCGCCGACACCACCAGAATTTCTTCCTTTTTGTCGGTGCCGGGCAGGAAGCCGAGCACATTTTCGGTGCTAACCGTGCTGCGCTCCTGCGGCGCGCTAATGGTAAACTTAACCGGCTTAAACTTGCTGGCCACCGGCGCTTTAGCGGCAGCAGTGGCCGCCTCGTAGCTGCGAATTGCGGCATCATTCGTGCTCAGCATTTTCAGGGCCACGGCCGGCGAAACGAAGAATGCTGGAGCCCTACCCCCCGCCTGCTCGGCCGGCGCAATGATAGGCTGCATTACGCGCGGCGCCAGCCTTGCCGTGAGTTTCGCGAAATCAGCTTTGGGCGAGAAGTCAACGAAGAACACGCTGCGGGCGCCTTTTTGCGCCGCCAGCCCGGCCTTGGCCCGGAAATCGACGGCCCACTTGGTGGCGCTGCCATCGGCACTCAGTACCGACTTACCATCGGCAGTGTGCGGCTCGCCTAGCAGCACGATGAGGTCCTTGCCCTGCACGTCGCGGCCTTTATAATCAGAATACTCGCCCTGCTCGATGCCGTAGCCTACGAACACCGGCTGCACCGCCGTGGCCTGCTGAAAGGGCGAGCGGCCGAAAGCATAAAAATCTTTCAGCCACTCGTAGCCCTTGCCGCCTACCGTGATGGTGCCGCCCGGCTGCCAGGCGCTTCGCTCTAGGTCGAAGGTTTGGAGGTAAGGGTTGGTAGCGTTGGCCGCCACGGGCGCCACCAGGCTATCGGCCGCGAACTGCTGGCTGATGTAAGCGGCGGCCATTTTCTGGCCCTTGGTGCCGGTTTCGCGGCCCTCATACTCGTCGGAAGCCAGCACGCTGAGGTCGCGCCGCAGGTGCTCTTGGGTGATGTAGCGGGCGGCGTACTGCGCGGCGTAGTCGGCCGGTGGTGCTTGCACGGTAGCGCTGGGCTGCTTGGCAGGGCTGCTAGCGGGCGCGTTCCCACGCTTAAGCTTGGTTTTGACCTTGGTAGGAGCCTGGGCAAGAGTGACGCCGGGCAGGGCGAGCCCCGCCAGCAGCAAAAAGGCGTATTTCATAAGTGTGTAGGGTAGGCTTTAGCTGGCACTGCAGGGCCGCTGGTAGTGTGGGAGGATAAAATAAAGCTTGCCCTACCCCTTCGTAATCAAGATAGTAGCATAAGCCGCTACCCCCTCTTTGCGGCCCACGAAGCCTAGCTTCTCGGTGGTGGTGGCTTTGATGGAAACGGCGTCTTCGGCTATTCCCATCACCTGGGCGAGGGTTTGCCGCATAGCCGGAATGTGGGGGTTTACCTTGGGCTGCTCGAGGCAGATGGTCGAGTCGATGTTGCTGATTTCGTAGCCGTGGGTGCGCAGCAGCTGGCAGGTTTCGGCTAGCAGTTTCTTGCTGTCAATGCCTTTGTACTGCGGGTCGGTGTCGGGGAAGTGGAAACCAATGTCGCGCAGGTTGGCCGCGCCCAGCAGGGCATCGCAGATAACGTGAATGAGCACGTCGGCATCGGAGTGGCCCAGTGCGCCGTGCGTGTGCGGCACCAGGATGCCGCCCAGCCAGAAGGGGAGGCCCGGCTGCAATTGGTGAACGTCGTAGCCGAAGCCAACACGGATTTTCATAAGCCTTGAATAAGCAGGATGGAGCGCAAAGGTATTTACTCACCCTCCGACAGCCGAATATGGTTAAACAATGAAAATTTTAACTTAAGAATCTTGCTATATTAAACTAATATTATTAGCTTTGTTTAGATAATGAAATTAGCCGCATGCGGTAGCGCTTACGCCGGTGCCAAGTAATAATGGCGTTGGCTAAAGTAAAAGCGAGGCAAGCGCGTCAAGGTAAAAGCCGATTGAGGTGTGAAGTGTGTGAATGAGTAATGGAAACTATGGGTTCATTTAAAGTTTCCGTTGTATCTTTGCGCATCTTCTCATGGAAACAAAAAACCGAATCCTAGCCCAAGCCGGGGCGCTATTCCTACGCAACGGTATTAAGAGTGTGAGCATGGACGACATCGCGGCCGACTTGTCGATGTCGAAAAAGACGCTGTATAAGCTCTTCGCTAACAAAGACGAAATCGTACTCGCCGTGATAAAGCAGCACCTCGACAAGTCGCAGCATGACTGTACTAGCGTGGCCTTAGATGCAACCAACGCCATTACGGAGATGCTGACGCTCTCGCACTGGGCTGAGCAGCAGTTCAGTAACATTCACCCAAGCATATTTTACGACCTTAAGAAGTACCATCCGGCTGCTTGGACGTTGTTTTCGGAGCATAAGAGCAGCTTCATCCTCAACCAGATAACGCAAAACCTGCGACGCGGCATGGCCGAAGGATTATTCCGGCCCGACCTCGACGTGGACGTGCTGGCCCGCCTCAACCTCGCTCAGATTGAGTTGGCCTTCGACCCCGAGCTATACCCATCGGCGCAGTTTAGCCCTGTTCGGGTCAACCGCGTGTTCGACGAGCATTTTTTGCTGGGCGTAGCCACGCTCAAGGGTCACAAGCTTATCAACGACTACCGCCACGTAACCGAAGAAGAATAAGCCGCGCCTACCCCTGTGTAGCGAGCTGACTTCCTTTTTCTTTCACCTTTTATGAAAAACTCCTTATTCGGGGCATTGCTGGCCGCTTCGGCGCTGGCACTAGGGTCAGTCGGCCCAGCCCTGGCCCAAAACCAAGCTTCGTTGCCTGTGCAGCCCGCTGCCGGCCCGATGCCGCTGAGCTTGTCGCAAGCCGTGCACTACGCGGTGAAGAACAAGCCCACCTTGCTTTCTACGCGTTTGGCCGAGCAAACGGCCCACGCCAAAGTAGGCGAAATCAAGGCTCAGGGCTTACCCCAGGTAACTTTTGCTGCCAACGTGGCTGACAACTACAAGCTGCAAAAGAGCTTGGTAGATTTTGGCGCTTTTGCCGGTGCGCCGCTGTCGGGCACCACCCTTACCGCTGCTGACCTGGCCAAGGCGCAGGCGGGCCAGGCTGTGACCCTGAGCCCAGCGTATGGGCAAATTGTGGCCACACCGCCGCAGCCACTGGCTTTCGGCCTGCAATACGCCGGCAACAGCAGTATGTCGCTGTCGCAGCAGCTCTTTGATGGCTCATATCTCATCGGCTTGAAGGCGGCTAAGGTGTACGAAGACTTGTCGAAGAAGCAAACGCAGCAAGCCGAAATCGACGTGGTGGAGCAGGTGAGCAAGGCCTACTACAGCACGCTGGTAGCGCGCTCACGCCTCACGCTGCTCTCGCGCAACGTGCGCCGCCTCGATACCTTATTATACCAGACGCGCCAGACGTTTAAGGCGGGCTTTGCCGAAAAGCTGGACGTAGACCGCCTGCAGGTGCAGCGCAACAACCTAGTGGTGGAGCAGCAAAAGGCCCAGCGCCTAACCGAGCTGAGCGTGGCCCTGCTGAAGTTTCAGATGGGAGTTCCGCAGAACCAGCAAGTGCAGCTCACCGACTCGCTCGGCGCAGCCGTGGTCGATGCGGGGGCTTTGCGCCAGCGCCTGGGGGTAGCCAACTTTACTACGGGGGGTAGCAACGCGGCGGTGCCCACCGCCCCGGCGCCCGCCATTGGCAACAATACCGACGCCCAAAATCGCCAGGACCAGCAAACGGCCCTCAGCGGCGGCCTGCCCTCGCAGGCGGCTGCGGCTTTCAATTACAACAACCGCATCGAGTTTTCGACCCTGGAAACGCAGCAGGCGCTGGCAGGCCTAGACCTGCGCAACCGCCAGGTGAGCGCCTACCCCCGCCTCGTGTTCACGGCGGCGTATGGCTTCGTGGGCTCGGCGCCGGCGGTAGGCGACTTGTTTGCCTTTCGGGGGCCCGACTCGCGAGCGGCGAATGGCTTTCCAAACCAGAACTGGTTTGGCTTTGGCAACGTGGGCCTGGGCCTGACGGTGCCGGTGTTCGATGGCTTCCGCCGCAAATACCAGGTGCAGCAGGGCCGCATTCAGCAGCAAACCATAGAGCGCGGCTTCGAAACGCTGCGCCAAAGCATTGACCTGCAAGATGCCCAGAGCCGTACTACCCTCATCAACGCCCTGGATGTGCTCGACAGCCAGCAGGCCAACCTAACCCTGGCCGCCGACGTGGCCCGCGTCACGCGCATCAAGTTTCAGGCGGGGGTAGGCTCCAACCTGGAGGTGATTACGGCCGAAACTTCGCTGCGCGAAGCCCAAACCAACTACTACTCGGCCATCTACGACGTGCTGGTGGCCAAGGTAGACCGCGACAAAGCCACTGGCGAGCTGTACCAGGCCGCGCGTTAGCTTTTAGCTGCGGGCTGCTGCCCAGCTTTTTCTTGTTCGAATAACATCTTCATCTATATGACTTCTTTCTTTTCAAAAACCACCAGCTATCAGTCAACAGCTAGCGGCTTAGGAATACTGGCCATCAGCTTGTTGCTGGCTTCGTGCGGCGGGGGCGATAAAGACCCCAGCGCCGAATTAGCCAAGCTAAAGGCCGAGCAGGCCGCTACGCAGGCCCGCATTGCTACCCTCGAAGCCAAGACTGGTGCTGGCGCCAAAGACTCGGCCAATGCGGCCGTGCCCGTATCGGTGCTGAAGGTGGCGCCCCAGAACTTTGCGGGCTACCTCGAAGTGCAGGGCCGAGTCGATTTTGACCAGAACGCCACGGTAGGCGCCCGCGCCGCCGGCACGCTCACCAGCGTGCGGGTGGTGCGCGGCGACCACGTGCGCAAGGGCCAAGTGCTGGCCACCGTCGATGCTGGCGTGCTCGATGCCAGCATTGCCGAGCTGCGCACGCGCATGGACCTGGCACGCATCGTATATGAGAAGCAGGCCGGCCTCTGGAAGCAGCAGATTGGCACCGAAATCCAGTACCTGCAAGCCAAGAACACCTACGAAGGCTTGCAGCGCAACCTGGCCACCCTCAACCAGCAGCGGGCCATGTACAACGTGGTAGCGCCCTACGCGGGCGTGGTCGTCAACGTGCTGCCCAAGCTGGGCGAAACCGTGGCGCCTGGCGCACCGGTGGTGCAGCTCAACAGTGGGCAGGGGGGTAAGGTGCTGGCCGATGTGAGCGAAGCGTACGCTGGCAGCATCAAGGCCGGCGACAAAGCGATGGTGAGCCTGCCCGACC
>CALMOO010000423.1 GCA_937871705.1 uncultured Hymenobacter sp. | reverse complement strand
GCCTCGGCTGGTGAAGACCGGCCAAAGCACCCAGTTAGTGGTCGATGGCAAGCCTTTCTTCGTGCTTGGCGGCGAACTAGGCAATTCTGCTGCTTCGAGCACGGCCTACATGCAGCCTGTGTGGCCCAAGCTCAAGGCCATGCACCTAAATACGGTTATTGCGCCCGTCTACTGGGAATTGATGGAGCCTACTGAGGGTAAGTTCGACTTTAAGCTGGTAGATGACCTACTGCGTGACGCCCGCAAAAACCAGATGAAGCTGGTGCTGCTGTGGTTTGGCACCTGGAAGAACAGCATGTCGTGCTACGCCCCCGCATGGGTGAAAACCGACACTAAGCGCTTCCCGCGCGTGGAAGACGAGCAGGGCGTGAAGCAGGAAATAATGACGCCCTTCGACCCGCACAACCTAGAGGCCGACCGTCGCGCTTTCGTACAGCTTATGCAGCACCTTAAGGAAATGGATAGCCAGCACACGGTAATAACGATGCAGGTCGAAAATGAGATTGGCATGCTGCCTACTGCTCGAAGCTACGATGCCCGCGCCAACGCTGCTTTCAAGCAGCCCGTGCCGGCTGCCCTGCTGAGCTACTTGCAGCGCGAAAAGAAAAACCTGAAACCTGAATTCGCTGCCCTCTGGCAGCGGCAAGGTGCAAAGGCCAAGGGAAATTGGGAAGAGGTATTCGGAAAGAGCTTAGCCACTGATGAAGCATTTATGGCCTGGCATTTCGCTACCTACACCAACGCCGTGGCTGCCGCTGGCAAAGCGGCCTACCCCCTGCCAATGTACGTGAACGCCGCCCTCAACCGGCCGGGCGTGGCGCCGGGCAAGTACCCCAGCGCGGGCCCGCTTCCGCACGTTATGGACGTGTGGCAGGCGGGCGCTCCAGCCATCGATATACTGGCGCCCGACTTTTATAATCCCGATTTTAAGCATTGGTGCGACCTATATACCCGCGGCGGCAACCCGCTGTTCATTCCCGAAATCCGTTTTGAGGATGGGGTAGCAGCCAAGGCTTTCTTCGCCTTTGGCAACTACAACTGCCTCTCGTTCTCGCCTTTCGCCATCGAAGGCAGCGACACGCTAAAGGGTGCGCCCATTGGCAAGGCCTACGAACTGCTGCAGCAAGTAGCGCCGCTGCTGGCCAAGTACCAGCCGGCGGGCCAGGTGCGCGGCTTTCTGGTGCAAAAGGACTCGGCCGCCCGCACTGCCACCCTCGGCGACTACCGCTTCACGGCTAAGCACGAGTACACGCTGGGCTGGTCGCTAGGCGCCAAAAAAGCTAGTTGGACGCCTGGCGGGGGCCTCCTCATCGCGGTGGCGCCCGACGAGTTTTACGTGGTAGGCACGGGCATCGTGCTCACCTGCGAGTCAACTGCTAAGGGTAAACGGGCCGGTTACCTAAGCGTTGATGAAGGACATTTTGAAGGCGAGAAATGGGTAGCCGGCCGCCGCCTGAACGGCGACGAAGACCACCAGGGCCGCCACGTGCGCGTGCCTGGCGATGAGTACAGCATTCAGCGCGTAAAAATTTATACGTATTAAGAGTTACGTTATGACGACCAACTTGCGCACCGGCGTCCTTCGGCCGGAACAATCTTTCTTTGGACGCGGCCGCGTGCTGCTGGCTCTCGCTGCCAGCGGCTACCTGCTTGCTACCCCCCCTGCCCAAGCCCAGGTGCGCCTGCCGCGCCTGGTGAGCAACGGTATGGTGCTGCAGCGCGAGCAGCCAGTGCGCATCTGGGGGTGGGCGAAGCCCGGCGAGGCGGTGAGTATTGCTTTTCAAAGCAAGACCTATCGAGTTATTACCGGTGCCGATGGCCAGTGGCGCGTGCAGATGCCAGCGATGAAAGCGGGTGGCCC
>CALMOO010000422.1 GCA_937871705.1 uncultured Hymenobacter sp. | reverse complement strand
TGCCCAGTGTGTCTACTGCCGCGAAAGTTGTCGGCACCAGCGAGCCCGTAAAGGAGCGCTCCTGCCCCCGTATCTGGCCAAACAGGGTTTCCATCCGGTGCGCCACCTCTCCCATGTCCACAAAGCCCATAGCTCGGGCATTGGCCTTGAGATTGTGCATGAGCCGAAACAACTCGTTGAGCGCCGCCGGGTCTTGCGGATTGCGCTCGAGCTCACTCAGGTGGCGCGACATGGCGTCGTAGTATTCCAACGCCTCAGCCATAAACAGCTCCCGGTACTCCTGGTCGCGTGATTTCATAGCCGAATGGTAAGTAGGCACTTAGCGCCTGGGTTAGCAGGCCTGTCTGCTGGCAGCTCAGCCACAGCCGGGCAGCTAGCCTGGCGGCCCCAGGCTAGTTGGCAACAACAAAGTGGCGAAGCAGAGCTAGGCATGAGTAGCAGAAGGAGGTAGAGAAAAAGAGTGGCTTTCGGCTAGTTGCACCGGCGCCAGCCGTTAGCCTGGCTAAGCCTTAAGCACGCGGGGCATCGCCTTGCAGCGCGCTACCCACTATCTCCAGCACCCGCTCTTCAGAAAAAGGCTTTACAATGTAAGCTAAGGCCCCACTCTCAATGGCTTCATTGACAATCGTTTCCTGGCCCACGGCCGAGCACATCACTACTTTGGCATCGGGCTGCTGCTGGCGTATTCCTTTGAGCACGTCAAGGCCAGTGTTATCAGGCAGAATAACATCGAGGGTAATTAAATCGGGCGTGGTGGCCACGGCCATTTCCAGCGCCTGCTGGCCGTTGGCGGCTTCGCCCACCACGTCGTAGCCGGCGTCGGTGAGCATATTTTTGAGCATCGTCCGCATATAGAACGAATCGTCGACGATGAGAATGCGCTTATTCATGAAAGCTGAACTAGGTAATGAAGGAGAAAGCAACGTAAGCGGGCGGCTCGCGGCCGCGCGGGTTCTCTACGGCTTTTCGGGGCGGGTGGGTGCATCGGCGGTCGGCGCGGCTTTGGCGGGCGCTGGCTCGGCACGACCGGGTAGGCGCATTATCTCGGTAGGGGTGAGCAGCTTGGCCATATCCAGCACGATGATGACCCCATCACTGTCTGGCAATTTAGCAATGCCCTCCAAGTATTTGTCGCGCTGGCCGCTGTCTTGCACAAACTCGGGAGCGGCTTCGATAAGGCTGACCGGCACGGTAACCGGGCGCGGCACTTCGCGCACCATTAGCCCAAGGGTATAGTCGGCCGCCTCCACGGCGAGCGTATAGGAGAACTCGGGTACTGGCCGGCCAGCGGGCCGCAGTTGAAACCGCTCCTCCAAGTCGACAATGGCGATAATATCGCCGCGCAGGTTGGCAATGCCTTTGATGAAGAGCGGCGTCTTGGGCATTCGCACCACCTCGGGCGTTACGGTCACCTCCTTCACCTGCTCGATGCGAATACCGTAGTCCTCATCACCCAGGCGAAATACAATCAGCTGAATAACAGCTTCGGGGGCAGCCGGCGCAGCACGCCGGGGCGCGTGCGCAGCAGAAGAATCAGCCATGTGAGCTATTTATAATGACCTAAAGCAAGCCAGCCCACACCCAAGGGTGAGTGGGCTGGCTTACCAGGCTGAATTATTGTTTGGTACGCGCCTTATCCTTGTCTTTGGTACGAGGCCGGGCCGACTGCGTGTCGGACTCAGCTTCAGCAGCAGGAGCGGTTGCGGCTGGTGTGGCCTTTGCCCGGCGCCGGGGTGCCGGAGCAGTTGGCTCCGGCGTGGGCGCAGCGGCCTGGGTTGTCTGGGCTCGCGCTGGGCGGCGGCTCCGTTCGGGGCTGGGAGGGGGGGTAGGCGCAGCTGCCTGCCCGTTACGGCCGGCTTTCTCCTGGCCGTTTACACTGCCATGAACCAAACGTTTTCCTTTATTATCAGCACTTTCGGCGGGCCGGGGTCTGCTACCATAGCTGGGTGCTGGCGTAGGCACCACGGGCGCGGTAGTGGCGGGCCGGCGCAGCATACCCAGGCGCCGCGGCTGAGGTTCGGGCTCCGGCTCGGGTTCGTAATACTCTACCAACTGGAAGGTCTCGAGGCCGCTCTGCAAGTCGTCGGCAATGTCAGAGAGACGCTGTGAGGAGTTGGTTAGCTCCTGCATGGAGGTTGAAAGCTGGCGGGCCGTGCCGGCCACCTGCTGGGTGCCAGTAGCCGTTTGCTCAGCAATGGCCACTACCTCCTCCACATACTTCACCACGTCGCCAATTGACGTTTGCTGCTGCGCGGTAGCCGTGAGAATATCACGCGAAGTCCGTAGCGTTTCGCCGCTGCTGGTGGCAATGTTCTTAAAGGCCGCGCTGGCTTCGAAGGTGGCATTTTTACCCTTGAGCACTCGGCTTTCCATAGCACTAATGGCGGCCGCGGCGCTGGTCGTGTCCTTGCGCACATCCTCCACAAGAGTAGCGATTTCGCTGGCCGATTTGCGAGAGCCTTCGGCCAGCTTGCGGATTTCCTCGGCTACTACCGCAAAGCCCCTACCCGCCTCGCCGGCGCGAGCCGCTTCGATGGCGGCGTTGAGGGCCAGCAGGTTGGTTTGCGAGGCGATGTCGGTAATTACGCCCAGCGATTTGCTGATTTCTTGCGAGCGCGTACTGAGAACTTCGATGGTGCGAGAGGTCTGGGTAGCGGCGCCGGAGATTTCCTCCATATTTTTTACCACTTCGGCTACCGTTTTCAGGCCCTGCTGCGAAGTTTGCTCACCCATAATGGCCGACTTGTTCACCACATCGGCCTTGTTGGCGGTTTCGCGGGTGGCCGTCATGATTTCTTCAATCAGCTTGAAAGCCTGGTCGGTCTTGAGGGCTTGATTCTGAGCGCCTTCAGCCATCTGCTGCATAGCCAATGCCACATCAACGGTTACCCGGCTCATCTCCTGGCCTTTGTCCACCATCTCTTCCGAAGAAGTGCCCACTACCTGCGCCGAGTCGTTGATTTCGCCAAGCAAGGCGTTGAGGGTTTCTACGGCCAAGTTCAGCGAGTTCGACATGGAGAGGATGTCGCCTGTCGTTTGAATCTCAACCATCTGGGTCAGGTCGCCTTCCGAGATGGCCTGCACTACGCGGCTTACTTCGAGCACCGGCAGGGCAATGCTCTCAATCAGCGCGTTAAGGGTATCAACCAACTCTTTCCAGGAGCCCGATACACCGCCTACCGTGGCGCGCTCGGTTAGCTTGCCTTCGGCGCCAGCCACGCGGGCCACCCGGCTCACTTCCGAGGCCAAGCGGTTGAGGTCGTCCACCATGCGGTTGATGGTCTGGGCCAGGTCGGCTACTTCGCCGGCCGCTTCCAACATCAGTTTCTGGGTCAAGTCGCCCTGCGATACGGCCGTTACTACCTTCACAATGCCCCGCACTTGGGTGGTGAGGTTGGTGGCCATGGTGTTCACGTTGTCGGTCAGGTCTTTCCACACGCCGCTCACATTAGGCACTTCGGCCTGGCCGCCGAGCTGGCCCTGAGTGCCCACCTCCACCGCCACGCGGGTTACCTCGCCGGCGAAGATGTTGAGCGAGTCCACCATCTGGTTGATGTTGTCCTTGAGGTCAAGCAATTCGCCGCGCACATCCACTGAAACCTTCTGGCTGAGGTCGCCGCGGGCCACGGCCGTCGTTACGTTGGCAATGTCGCGCACTTGGCTCGTGAGCGAGGCGGCCATGGTGTTCACGTTGTCGGTCAGGTCCTTCCAGGTGCCTTTCACGCCCGGCACGTTGGCCTGGCCTCCAAGCTTGCCTTCGGTGCCTACCTCACGCGCCACCCGGGTCACTTCCGAAGCAAAGGAGTTGAGCTGATCCACCATCTGATTGAGGATGTTTTTGAGGTCGAGAATCTCGCCCTGTACATCCACCGTCATCTTCTGGCTGAGGTCGCCGCGAGCTACGGCCGTGGCTACGTTGGCAATATCACGTACCTGACTTGTCAGGTTAGCGGCCATCGTGTTTACGTTGTCGGTCAACTCTTTCCAAGTGCCCCCTACCCTTGGCACGTTGGCCTGGCCGCCGAGCTTGCCCTCGGTGCCTACCTCGCGGGCCACCCGGGTTACTTCGTCGCCGAATACGTTCAGCGAATCCACCATCTGGTTCAGAATATTCTTCAGTTCCAGAATCTCGCCCTTCACGTTCACCGTCATTTTCTGGCTGAGGTCGCCGCGGGCCACGGCAGTGGCCACGTTAGCAATGTCGCGCACCTGAGACGTCAGGTTAGCGGCCATATTATTTACATTGTCCGTCAGGTCCTTCCAGGTGCCGCTTACCCCCGGCACGTTGGCTTGGCCGCCGAGCTTGCCCTCGGTACCCACGTCGAGGGCCACGCGGGTTACCTCGCCAGCGAATAGGTTGAGCGAGTCCACCATCTGGTTCAGGTTCTGCTTGAGCTGGAGCATCTCGCCCTTCAGCTCAACGGTCACCTTCTGGCTGAGGTCGCCGCGGGCTACGGCGGTGGCTACGTTGGCAATATCGCGCACCTGGCTCGTGAGGTTCGAGGCCATGGTGTTAACGTTGTCCGTCAGCTCTTTCCACACGCCGCCCACGTTGGGCACTACTGCCTGGCCACCCAAGCGGCCCTCGGTGCCTACTTCCTGCGCCACGCGGCTCACCTCGCCGGCAAACACGTTGAGGTTGTCGATGGTGCGGTTAATGGTTTCGGCCATCAGCTTAAAGTCGCCCGACACCGGAATCTGAAAGCTCTCGTCGAGGTTGCCGCGGCTGATGTTTTTCAACACTTTGCCTACTTCCAGTACCGGCACCGCGATGCTATCGACGAGGCCGTTGATGTTGTTGAGCATGTCGCGCCAGAAGCCCGCCGCCCCGTCGGCCGAAGCGCGGGCCTTCAGGTTGCCCTCTACCCCCGCTACTTTCGAGATGCGCGATACCTCGCCGCCTACCCCCCCTATCATCTCCACCATGGAGTTATAGGCTTCGGCGATTTCCGAGAAAATATCGTCGTTTTGCTTGGTCAGGCGCACCGACACGTCACCTTTTTTAAAGGCATCGAGGGCAAAGAGCACCCGGTTGAGCTGCTCGTTCACGTAATCGGTGTCCCGGGTCAGCTCCGCTTCTATGCGGCGCGAGCCACGCTTGCGGGCGCTATCGGGAAAACCAGGATTGCTGGAAGCCGACGCCACGTCGACCTCACCGGAGCCATCGACCTTAGGCAACTCGGATTTTTTTTTGGCAGTAGCCATATACTATCAAGGACAACAGGAAAGCCAGACGCATGGGCTCTGGCAAGTGGGTTTAGCAAAAGTATGACATTGGCGCGGTCTGCCAAACCAGCCCGCCGAAAGGTAATTTCTAAATCCGTAACCGTCAGC
>CALMOO010000421.1 GCA_937871705.1 uncultured Hymenobacter sp. | reverse complement strand
GCGACCAGCTGGGTGCGGCTCAGGCCGAGCTACTGACAGCTACCCGGCGCAAGAAGATTTGGCGAATAATTGTTCTAGCTATTAACTAGGGTATACCGGGCTACGTTCTGGTAGTAGCCAGCGGCAGTATTGCCGCTCAACAACTTCCCTACCCCCTTTACTTTCCGGATTACTCCCCAATGCACATTGCCCTCACTGACCAGCCCATCGACGTAGCCGCCGTGCTGCAAGCCGCCGAATCGGACGAGGCCGGGGCCGTCAACGCCTTTATTGGCACCGTGCGCAACCGCAGCGATGGCCGCCGCGTGGTGCGCCTGCACTACGAAGCCTACCCCCCCATGGCTGTGCACCAGCTGCGCCGCGTAGCCGAAATGGCCCAGGAGAAGTGGCCCATGCTGCGCCAAATAGCCGTGACGCACCGCCACGGCACACTCGAAATCGGCGATGTGGCCGTGGTCGTGGCCGTGTCGACGCCGCACCGGGCCGATTCCTTTGCCGCTTGCCAGTACATTATCGACACGCTAAAAGAAGTCGTCCCCATCTGGAAGAAAGAGGAATACGAGGACGGCACCGTGTGGGTATCGGCTCATCCGTAGGGCAAATAATCTTAAGCGAGGAGACCGTCATGCTTTGACAAGCTCAGCATGACGGTCTCCTTTAAACCAAGCTAACCGCTTAGCCTTGGTGGTGAAAATCGGACTTGCCGCCCGTCTTTTCTACCAATCTAATTTCCTCAATAACAATGTCGTGCGACATAGCTTTGCACATGTCGTACACCGTGAGGGCGGCCACGGAGGCGCCAGTGAGCGCTTCCATTTCTACGCCGGTTTTGCTGGTAACGCGGGCCGTGCATTCAATCAGAAGCGAATCGGGGGGTAGGACTTCGATGCGCACTTGGCAGTCGTCGAGGCCCAGCGGGTGGCAGAGGGGGATGAGGTCGGATGTTTTTTTGGCGGCCATCACGCCGGCAATTATGGCGGTTTGGAACACCGGGCCTTTGCGGGTGGGCAGGTCGCCGGCCTGCACCAAAGCCAGAATGTCGGGCCCGAGGCGCACGCGGGCCTGGGCGCGGGCCACGCGGGCCGTCACGGCTTTGGCGCCGACATTGACCATCGCCGGCTGGCCGGCTTCGTTGAGGTGCGTGAGTTTGGGGGCCAAGTCGGACATGAGTAGCAGTTGGTAGTTTCTACAAAGTACGCCACCAGCGGGCCCTACCCCCTGCCCTCGGGGCCAACCGGCCGGAAGGCCACCCGCAGCGTGTGCCGCTGCCCCTGGGCCGCGTACCGATAGGTGATGCCAAAGCCGTAGTACGCGCCCACCTGCTGCACAATGCTCAGGCCCAGCCCCGGCGATTCGGCCGCGGCGTGGTGCTTGCGAAAGCGCTCAAAAAACCGGCTCGGGTCGCCCGAGATGGCGGGGCCAGGGTTGCTGATTTCCAGCGCTTCCCCGGTGAGGCGCACCGTTACGTCGCCGCCGGGCTGGTTGTGCTTGATGGCGTTGTAGAGCAGGTTGTGCACCAGCGAATCGGCCAGGCCGGGGTGCATGCGCAGCGCCGGGGTAGGGCCCAGGTGCAAGTGCAGGTGCAGGTTGCGGGCTTCGAGCAACGGCGCCAGCTGGCCCGTTTTTTCGCCCAGCAGCTCGGCCAGGTTGATGGGCTGGGCGTCGGCAAACTGCCGGTTTTCGATTTTGCTGAGCAAAGCCAGCGCCTGGTGCAGCCGCGAGAGGCGGCGCGTGGCCCCGTAAAGGTCGGCCAGGAGCGGGGCTGCCGTGGGGTCGTGGGCCAAGGCGGGCACTTGCAGCAGCTGCTCGAGCTGCGCCTGCATGATGGCCAGCGGCGTCTGGGTTTCGTGGGCGGCATTGGCCGTAAACTCGCGCAGGCTCTCATAATCAGCTACTAAGCGCTGGCTTAGGTGCATCACTGCCTGGTTTAGCTCCGCAAATTCGTCGATGGAGGGGGTAGGCAGCACCAGCGGCCGGTGCTGCTGCAAATCGTAGTGCCGCAGCGCGGCCAGCGTGTGCCGAAACGGGCCCCAGAGCCGCCCGCTCAGCCACCGGTTGAGCAGCAGCACGCCCGCCAGCAGCAGCAGCACCACCCCGAGCATCACCCCGAGCACTACCACCAGAATATCGTTGGTTTCGACCAAGGACTTGCGCAGCGTCACCCACATCATCTTCCCGTCTTGGCGCAGCTGAAAGGTGAGCTGCCGGCACGGCACCAGGGTATGCTCGTGAGGGTCAGGCAGCAACGTATCGGCCAGACCCAGCGGGCGCGGGTGGCTACTCACGCGCAGCTGGTCTTCGAAGGGGGTAGGGCGCAGCGGCTGGCCGGCCTGCACCAGGGCCGCTATCAGCTGGCGCTGGTTGCCGAGCTGCTCGTCTACCTCGTGGCGCAGGGCCGCATTCACGCCGTAATACAGCGCCCCGCTCGCCACCACAAACAGCAGCGCCGCCAGGGCCAGGTAGTAGCGATTGGTGGCGGCCAGGAGCTTCACGTAGAGGAGAAGGGGGTAGGGTACAGTTTTGTCATTATGAGCCTGCAAAGCAATCGCACCCGAACGCCTTTTCAGAACGGCCAATTTGCGCGGGCATCGTGCTGGTGTGATTGCTTCGCAAGCTCGCAATGACAGAAATGCACGTCACTCATTACTAAGCTTATACCCAACGCCATACATCGTCCGAATGTAATTATCGGCGCCTTTTTCCTGTAATTTCTTGCGCAGGTTTTTCAGGTGCGTATAGATAAAATCGAACGAGTCGGCCGCGTCCACGGTGTCGCCGCAGAGGTGCTCGGCAATGGCTTCCTTGGTGAGCACCCGGCCGGGGTTGGCGAGCAGGTAAAGCAGCAGGTCGTACTCCTTGCGGGTGAGGGCCAGGGGCTCGCCGCGCACCAGCACCTCGGCCTGCTCGGGCCACACCAGCAGGTCGCGAAACACGATGTGGTGCTGCCCCTGAAACTGCCGCCGCCGGATAATAGCCCGCAGCCGGGCGTTCAGCTCCGAGAGGTGAAAGGGCTTGATGAGGTAGTCGTCGGCGCCCAGGTCGAGGCCGATTACCTTGTCTTCGAGCGCGTCGCGCGCCGTGAGGATGAGCACGCCGGCCGCCGCATCGTCGGTTTTGAGGGCGCGTAGCAGGTCGAGGCCGTTGCCGTCGGGCAGCGTCAGGTCGAGCAGCACGCAGTCGTAGCGATAAAGCTTAATTTTCTCGTAAGCCTGCGTAAAATCGGGCGCTACTTCGACTACGTAGCCGCTCTGGCGCAACGATTCCAGCAACGTGCTGCGCAGGGCCGGTTCGTCTTCAACGAGAAGCAGTTTCATAAATCGAATGGCGGTGAAAATGTAAACCTACCCTTCGATTCTGAATACAATCTGTGCTGATTCTTGTCACATTCACCTACGGAGTTACTCTCCGTTTTATGAGCGGGCTAGTGCGCCCGCCAAGTCAGGCTCAGGCCGGGCGTGCTGCCATAAAATGTTGGCGCAAAGCTCATATCGCGCCCAATAGCCTTGCGCCCCCAGCGGTTGCGGTGGGTGAGGTAGGCCAGGTGCGCCGACAGGATGCCGAAACCCGCCCCGGCCACCACGTCGCTTTGCCAGTGCTTATTCACGACCATGCGCAGGCCCGCCACGCTCGTGGCCACGGCATAGGCGCCAATGCCGTACCACTGGCTTTTATCCCGAAACTCGGTGTGCACGATGCTGGCCGCCAGAAAGGCCTGCGCCGTGTGCCCCGATGGAAACGAGAGATTATCGGAGCCGTCGGGCCGCTCCTCGTGGCTGAGCGCCTTTACGATAAAGGTGCTGCTCAGCATAATGGCCTCGCTCTTCGCAATGAGCAGCAGCACGTTAACGCGGTCGTTGCGCGACTCGACGCCCGCCAGGGTTACGGCGCCCAGCTCCAGGTAGGGCACAAAAATGAGGTAGTCGGCAATGCGGCTGTTCGACGACGGAAAGAGGCGATGAATGTCTTTCTGCGCGTTCTGGTTGGTGTAAAAACCACCGCCATTGAACGTGTACGCCCCGTAGCCGATGAGCACGGCCGGCACCGCTACGGCTTTGAAAAGCTTGCTCTTCAGGAACGGCTTTTTCGCGACAGTGGGCGCTCCGGTCGGGTTTTCGTACTTGTGGGTGGTGTCGGCGGCCGGTGCGGCGGGGTTGAGGGGCACCTGGGCGTAGGCGGCGGGCGTCACGCCCAGCCACAGCCCCGCTACGAGCGCGCACACAAGGCGCCGCGAGCGAGCTGATTTACTTTTTAGAAGGGTTAAATACTGCTCCATGGCCGGCTCTACGATAAAACGACAAACCTAATGGTGCATTTTGGCGAAAATCTGGCGGTGGATTTCCCGTTGGCAGCGCCCAGTGTTACGTAAGTATTACGTAGCCAGCCACAAAGCAACAAGCTACCTACGCTGGGCAAACAGCACATTTGCGGCTGGCGGCGCATGTTTTGCCCAGCTACTGCGCCGCCTACCCCCCTTGGGCCGGCGTAAGGCGCGCCATCACACCAGGTCGAAGGCGTAGGCGTAGCGCGAGAGGTCGTGCTGGGTTTCGGGGTGCAGCTTGGCGTTGATGTTGCGCCGGTGCGTAATCACGGTGTTGGCCGAAATAAACAATTCTTTGGCAATGGTCACCGAGTTTTTGCCCTGCGCCAGCAGCTGCAGCACCTGCCGCTCGCGCCGGGTGAGCTGGGCAAACAAGCTCTGATTTTTGCGCAGGAAAACGTTTTCTTCCAGCAGCCGCGCCACCTTGGGCGTCACGTGGCTCAGCAGGTTGATGGGGCACGCAAAGGTGAGCGAAAGCAGCGGCTGGCCGGCCTCATCGCGCATAAAAATGCGAATCGTGCTCAGGTACCACACCCAGTCGGGGTTGTCGACGGTGCGCACCTGCTGAAAAAAGGAGATGATTTCGTCGTCGTTGTTGCGCTCGAGCAGGCCCATTACTTTGGGCACGTAGTCGGCCGCATCGAGCGGGTTGAAGTACTTCAGGTTGTACTCGCTGCCGGCCGCTCGCAGCTCGGGCAGAGTAGTGCCC
>CALMOO010000420.1 GCA_937871705.1 uncultured Hymenobacter sp. | reverse complement strand
ACACTCTGCCAGTTCGGGCGCTTGCAGGTACGACTCGCTCACGCAGCACCAGTGCGAAAAGTCAGCGTTCAGGCGCAGCTCCGGCAAGGCGGCCAGGTAGGGCCGCAGCGTGGGCGCGCTGTAGGTGAAGCGGCCCCGGTGGATTTCATGCACGATGGGAATACCCAGTGCCTGCCCCACCTCGGCAGTTCGATGGATGAGCGCGCTGTTTTGCTCGAAGCTGAAGTAGTCGCGGCCGGTGAACGAGTTAATTTTCAGCGGCTGCATAGTGGCCGCGTTGCGTAGGTGAGCTTCCGTTTCGGCTAGCTGCTCTTCAAATCCCCTCCCCTGCCCCGCCTCCAGCACCTGCGCGATAAAGAGTAGGTTGTGGTCCCGGAGCAGCCGCTGCCAGCGTTCGCGCTCGGCCGCCACGGGGCTGACGACCATCTCGACCCCATTATAGCCGGCGGCCTGCACGCGGGCCACGAACGCTTCGGGCGTCAGGCGTTCCTGGCCCCAGTGCGGACAGAAAAAGGCGAGCTGCATATAAAAGAAAAGGCTAGCAGGAAAACGGTATTCTGAAGTTGTATGGGAGTAAGGCGGAGCAGAGCGTCTGAGCGGGCTATCGGTTATCTGCTCGCCCAGCCGCGGCGCCTCGCTCTGGTAACAAGCGGACGCCTGGCCAAAAAGCTGGTCGCCCGCTTCGAAACCCATTAGCTAACCCGCTTATTTACAACACTAGCGGGTTCAGCTCGGAAGCCGCCGGCGCGCCCACCGGCAGGTTCATGAGCCACTTACTGTGGTCGTTGAGCTGCCACTTGTGCGCCGGCGCCACTATGCGCGCGCCGTCGGCGATGTAGATGATGGTCATGACCTCACGCATCTGGTCCGATTGGTTGCCGGGGGCCTGGTGGATGGTGAAGCCGTAGTGCCAGGTGGCGTCGCCCGCCTGCATGCTCGTGGCCCGTGCGATGGGGTACTTCTTCTCTCGGACGTGGCGCTCAAACTCGGCCGCCGAGGTATCGGAGATTTCGTAGTCGAACACCGCGCCCTGCCGGTGCGAGCCCGAGGCGAAGGTGAGCATCCCCATGTCCGCGTCGATGTCAACCAGCGGCATCCACATGGTCACTGTATTGGCTGTATCCAGGGGCCAGTAGTACTGGTCTTGGTGCCAGGGGGTAGGGCCCCCGCCGGGCTCTTTGAACAGAGCCTGGTCGTGGTAGAGGCGCACGTTCTCCACCCCTAGCAGGTCGGCCGCCATCCGGGCAAAGCGCCGGGCCAGCACGAAGCGGCGTACCTGCTCGTCGGCCTGCCACAGGTTCATGATTTGCAGGAAAGCTTTGCCGTAGGTGTCGCGGGTGGCCAGCGGCCGGGCCTCGGTGTTGTAGCGCTCTGCCGCCGCCTCAATAACGGGGCGGTAGGCCGCGACCTCGGCCGGCGAAAGCACGCCGCGTGTGAGCGTGTGGCCCAAGTTCCGAAATTCCTGTATTCGGGAGGCAGCCAGTTGCTTTTCTTCTAATAAAGCAGGCAGCTTATTGGGAGAGGCAGTCATAACCAACAAATTGGGGGTGTTTAACTCTGACAAAGCACCGCTATTCCCGGCCATAAAAAAATGACGTTATTAACCACTTCCTGGTGAATATTAACCTATCACGCCCCGTGAGCGGCGTTTTGCTGCCTATATTGCCCCATGCTTAAAGCTGCCTACGAGGCCGTACCCCCTAATGCCGCCTCTTCCTTCTCAGTGCGCACCTTCGCAGAGGAGGCGTTCACGGCGCCCTATCATTACCACCCTGAATACGAACTCACCCTGATTGTGCAGGGCACCGGCCAGCGCTACGTGGGTAGCCACGTGGCCGACTACGGCCCCGGCGACCTAGTGCTACTCGGCGCGCAGGTGCCGCACTGCTGGAAAACAACCCCCGACCTGACTGGCGGCCAGCAATCCGTATCGGTCGTGGTGCAGTTTACCCACGAGTGCCTGGGCGAGCCGTTTTTTAGTAAGCCTGAAGTGTATGCCATTGCGCAGCTGCTACGGCGTAGCGCCAGTGGCCTGCGCTTTCCCCAGGCCAGCCGGCACGTACAAGCTGCCCTGCGCCAGCTCGGCCAGGAAGCGGACCCTTTTTGCCGTTTACTAGCGCTGCTGAGCTTGCTGCAAGAGCTGGCTACTACTCCTAGCTGCGAAGTACTGGATGTGCAGCAGCGCGTGGGTACGCTCGCACCCGCCGAGCGTGAGCGCTTTCACCGGGTAATGACCTACTTGGTCGAGCACTTTCGGGGCACTATTACGCTGGCGCAAGCCGCTGGGGTGGCTAGCCTTACGCCCAATGCATTCTGTAAATACTTTAAGGGTTTAACCCGCAAAACCTTTATTGAAACGGTCAATGACTACCGCTTGCAGTACGCCACCCAGCAACTGGCAACCACCAACAAGCCCGTAGCCGAAATCTGCTACGATAGCGGCTTTCGGGACGTCTCGTACTTCAATAAGCTCTTCAAAGGCCAGTTGCAGCGCAGTCCCTTGCAGTATCGGCGCACGTTTCAGCAAGCCTTGTATAGGTGAGAAAACCTTATACGAGCACACATCACACGAATGGCCCTGTAAACATCTAGTTTATAGGGTTTTTTCCTTTCGGGTAAACAGAGCAGCCCAGTCGGGTGAGGCGAAGAGAAATTGCCGCCGGGGATGATTGAATTCCGAATCCTCGCCGGCCTACTGGCAGCAGCAAGGCGTGCGAGCAGACCTAGTTCCAGTGCTACTATACGCCGGGCAGCACGGTAGTATCACCAACACGATGCGGCGGCGGCCCTGCAATACTACCGTCGGGCCTTTAAACCGTCAGCCACGCTGAAAGAGCCTTATGCCCTCGTCACCGCCCTAGTGGCCTGTGCCCCACGGACGAGGAAGCCGATGGCATAGCCCGGTCGGCGGACCTAATGTTCCTCAGAATGATGAAAGGGCAGCTGGGCAAACTGCCCTCAAAGCAAGAGGCCGCTGCCCATGCCTGGACGCCGGAAGACCTCGCTTTTGTCCGCCAACGCCGGAATGGCCAGGCCGTTGGGGGCCCTGAAACCGTTCGCCCCGTGCTTCGAAACCTGCTGGAAAAAACTGGTGTCGACGAATTGATGATGACCACGCAAATGCACGCGGCTGTAGACCGCATTCGGTCCATCGAGATGGTTAATACATTGTTAAATAAATACTTGTAGCCTGCTTGTGCTGCGTTGGATTGGTCATGCTACGGCGGTGCTCAGCATAAGCGGTTCAAATGGCTTTTCAGCTAACCCTAGCAGCTTCTCAGTCACTAATTCATTATAAACGATTTTCCATGCAACCCAACACTGCTGATTCGGGCACGCCCACCGGCTTTTTGCGCGGTATTATCATCGTCACGACCATCTTGGCGGCCGTCATGGAGTTGCGACCTGACCATCGTCAACGTGGCCCTGACCCAGGTGGCCGGGGCCATCGGCGCGACCATCGAGGACGTGGCCTGGGTGATTACGGCCTACGCCATCGTCAACGTTATCATCATCCCGCTCACTGGGTTTCTGGCTGAATATTTCGGGCGCAAAAACTATTACCAGGCCGCCATCATCAGCTTCACCATTGCTTCCTACGGCTGCGCCAGCTCCACGCACCTGGGCGAGCTGGTGGCCGGGCGCTTCGCCCAGGGGTAGGCGGGCAGGGCCTTGCTCTCGGTGTCGCAAGCCATTCTCTTCGATGCCTTCCCGCCGAACAAGCGGGGCGTGGCGGCCGGCATCTTCGGCATGGGCATCATTCTGGGT
>CALMOO010000419.1:3727-4980 GCA_937871705.1 uncultured Hymenobacter sp. | reverse complement strand
GTAGTATTCCTGAACTCGCTGCGCACGGCGCAGCCGGTGAGCGGGGCCACGGTGCGCTTTATTTCGACCAATAACCAGGTAATGGGCACGGGCGTCACTAACAGCCAGGGCGTGGCGCGCTACGACAGCGTGGCGGGCAGCCGCCTGCGGCTGGGCATGGTCACGGCCACGCGCGACGCCGATTTTTCGTTTCTCACCCTCGCTGGCAGCCGAGTCGAAACGTCGCGCTTTGAGGTGGGCGGCCTGACCAGCAACGCCGCGCGCTACCAGGCATTTCTATACGGCGACCGCGACCTGTACCGCCCCGGCGACACCATCCACACCAACACCGTGGTGCGCACCGAAGACTGGCACACGCCGCCAGCGGGCTTGCCGGTCAAGATTCGCCTGCTGCTGCCCACGGGCAAGGAATACGCCAGCCTGGGCGAACGCCTGAGCGCCACCGGTGCGGTGGAGTCGCGCTTCATCCTGCCCCCCACCGTGATGACGGGCCTGTACTCGCTGGAAGTACTCACCGGCAACGACGTATTGCTGACTTCCAAGCAGGTAAGCGTGGAAGAATTTATCCCGGACCGCCTGAAAGTTACCGTTACGGCCGCGCCCGCCGTGCTGCGTCCGGCCCAGACCGTGACCGCCACCGTGGCAGCCCAGAATCTATTTGGTCCGCCCGCAGCGGGGCGCAAGTTTGAGGTCGAGTTTTCGCTGAAGGAGAAGTACTTCTCAGCGCCGAAATACCCCGAGTACAACTTCACCATCAACTCTGGCGAGCGGGCGCGGCGTACCAATTCGAGCGAGGAAGAATCAGAGGTTTCGGGCATTGCGCAGCGCTTCCAGAAAGAAATGCGCGAGGGCGAAACCGACGCCGCCGGCCGCGGCGCCGCCACCTATACGCTGCCCGATGCCCGCGACCTGGGCACGCTGGAGGGGGTAGCGTTTGCGACTGTATTCGATGAAACCGGCCGGCCGGTAAATCGCCTGGCTACGTTCGAGGTGCGCACGCAAGAAACGATGTTTGGCATAGGTAAAACGCCGGAATTGGTGAGCACCCGGCAGGAAGTGGCAGTGCCAATTATTGCGCTCACGCCGGCCGGGCAGCCTATGCGGGCCACCGCGCAGGTGCAGGTGGTGCGGCTACTTTGGGAAACCGTGCTGGAGCGCCAGGGCGGCCACTACGTGTACAATTCGCAGAAGCGCGAGCAGGTGCTTAGCAACCAAACTATGGCCGTGAGCGGCACCGGCGTGCCCCTGCGCTT
>CALMOO010000419.1:0-3717 GCA_937871705.1 uncultured Hymenobacter sp. | reverse complement strand
ACCCCGACTTACTCGGGCGAGTACGAGGTGCGGGTGTCGCGGCCGGGCGCGACGAGCTACGTGGCAGCGCGCTTCTACGCCTACGGCAGCGGCGACACGGCCGGCAATTCGTTTGAGGTAAACACCGAGGGTGAGGTGGTAATTGAGGCCGACAAGCCCAAGTACGCGCCGGGCGAAACGGCCCAGTTGCTGCTCAAAACGCCCTTTCCTGGCCGCGTGCTGGTGACGGTGGAGCGGGACCGCGTGTTTGACCATTTTTACGTCGATACCGACCAGAAATCAGCGCGGGTGAGCATTCCCATTCGCACCGGGCACGTGCCCAATGTGTACGTGACGGCCACCGCCATCCGGCCCATTACCGACAACTCCCTACCCCTCACCGTGGCGCGGGGCTTCGTGCCGCTGACCGTGGAGAAGCCCGACACGCGCCTGGCTGTGAGCCTGAAAGTGCCGGAGCTGAGCCGCTCGCAGGTGTTCCAGACCGTGGAGGTGCACACGGCGCCCCGCGCCCAGGTAACGCTGGCCGTGGTGGACGAGGGCATTTTGCAGCGCAAAAACTACCATACGCCCGACCCCTACGGCTACTTCTACCAGAAGCGAGCGCTAGAAGTCAGTGCCTTCGACATCTACCCCTTCCTGCTGCCCGAGCTGGGCACTAGTAGCAGCGGCGGTGACGCGGCCGACCTTGCCCGCCGTACCTCACCCGTGCCCAGCCGCCGCGTGAAGCTAGTGGCCAAATGGAGCGGCATCCTCACCGCAGATGCCGCAGGCATTGTGCGCTACAAGGTGCGCGTGCCGCAGTTCAGTGGGGCGTTGCGCGTGATGGCCGTGGCGTACAAAGACGATGCCTTCGGCAACGCCGAGCAGACTATGCGCGTGGCCGACCCAATGGTGATTAGCACGGCGCTGCCGCGGTTCATGAGCCCCGGCGATACGATTGATGTGCCCGTTACGCTAACGAATACAACGAATGCGAACGTGTATATGAAAACCACAATCAAGCTTAATAGCTTGTTAGAAGCTGTTCCTTCAGCATATGAAGGCGGCGTTGATGGGATTCCGGTTCATAAAATTGTTCCAAGCAGCTTGACCGTGCTAATACGACCAAATGCAGAGAACCATATTGTCTTTCGCATCAAAGCCGGGCAAGCCATAGGCAATAGTATTGTCACTGTGACCACTACCGGAATGAAGGGAATGACCGAAACCTTCTCCGAAATCACCGAAATACCAGTGCGCCCAGCCGCGCCGCTTGAAAAGCGCACGGGCAGCGGCGAGGTAGCGGCCGGCAAGCCCGCCGTGCTCAACTTGCGGACCGACTTCCTACCCACCTCGTTGCGCAGCAAGCTGGTGGTGAGCCGCTCGCCGCTTATCCAGTTTTCCAAAGACCTGAACTACCTGCTGCAATACCCCTACGGCTGCCTGGAGCAAACCGTGTCGGCCGCGTTTCCGCAGCTGTATTTCGGCGACTTGGCGGCCACGCTTCAGCAGAAACCGCGGGGTAGCAAAACCCGGGCGCAGCGCTACAACCCCAACTACAACGTGCAGGAGGCCATCCGCAAAATCGAGGCGATGCAGCTCTACAACGGCAGCCTCAGCTACTGGCCGGGCGGCGACTACGACAACTGGTGGGCCACTACCTACGCCGCACATTTCCTGCTCGAAGCCAAGCGGGCCGGGTTCGCCGTGAACCAGAACACGCTCGACAAGGTGCTGCGTTACTTGCAGTTCCGCCTCAAGAAGCGCGAAACGGAGCCCTACCAGTACTTCACCGCCGAGGGCCTGGCTCGCCAGCGCATCATTGCCAAGCGCGAAATCACGTACTCACTCTACGTGCTGGCGCTGGCCGGTCGCCAAGATGCCGTAGCCCTGAACTACTACAAGGCCAACCGCCCGCTGCTCACGGCCGATGCGCGCTTCTTGCTGGCCTGCACCTACGCGCTGGGCGGGCAGCAGCGGGCGTTCCAGGAAGTCCTACCCCGGCAGTTTGCACCCGAGAAGTCGGGCCGCGAGCTGGGCGACTCGTTTTCGTCGCCCATCCGCGATGAGGCGCTGGCGCTGAATGCGTTGCTGGAAGCCGACCCAAACAATCCGCAGGTAAACGTGATTGCGCGGCAGCTAAGCCGGCAGGTGCGCGCCGCGGGCTACCTTAACACTCAGGAGCGGGCGTTTGCGCTGTTGTCATTGGGTAAAATTGCCCGTCGCAGCCAAGCCAGCACCGCCACCGCTACCCTGCTGGCCGACGGCAAGGAAATCGGCAAATTCGATGGCCAGGACCTCACAGTAAACAATGTTGCCAACCGCACGCTGACCATCAAAGCCAGCGGCGCCGGTCAGCTCTACTACTTCTGGGAAGAGGAAGGCATTTCGGCCGGCGGCCGCGTGCGCCAGGAAGACAGCTACCTGAAGGTGCGCCGCTATTTCCTGACCCGCGACGGCAAACCCTTAAACCCTGCCAATATCAAGCAGAACGACTTAGTGATGGTCGGCATCGTGCTGCAAAGCGCCGAGGCGGCCGGCGAGGTGAAAAACGTAGCCATCACCGACTTGCTGCCCGCTGGCCTCGAAATCGAAAACCCGCGCCTCGGCCCGCAGCGCGATGCGCCCAACCTGCCTGCCCTCGCCCAGCCCGACTACCTCGACGTGCGCGACGACCACATCAACCTCTTCACCACGGCCACGACCACGCCCAAGGTATTCATGTACTTAGCTCGAGCCGTGAGCAAAGGCACCTTCAAGCTCGGCCCGGTGAGCGCCGACGCGATGTACAACGCGGAGTACCACTCCTATAACGGAGCCGGCGTGGTGCGCGTGCGGTAAGCGGCCCTACCCCCCTCTTTGATAGAGAGGGGAGTAAGTCAGTAATGAGTAATTGTTGACTTGTCGCTCTCAATTGCTCTCCGCGTCCCTCCCCATGGAGAGGGGCCGGGGATGAGGTTGAATACGAAGGGCAGCGTACAGCCCTATTTTACTATGCTGAATGGCAAAAATCAAAGACTTTTTTACCTTTGATTTTTACAATCGCCAATTATGAATCCCAACTCGCTTGAAGCTTTCTACACCAAATTTGCGACTGGGGCTGGTGCCGAGCCCGGCGCGCTACGGCCGCCGGATATGCAGCAGGAAGTCGGGCATTTTAACGTCTTCAACGTGGCGGACCTGATGGCTGGCAATCAAAAGCCGCCCATGACGTTTGACCGGCGGGCTTTTTATAAAATCAGTCTAATTCGCGGGCGCAGCCGGGTCGAGTACGCCGACCAAGCATTTGACGTGGAGCAAAGCGCGCTGTGGTTTGTAACGTCCAAGGTGCCCTATCGGTGGCTGCCGCAAGACCGGGAGCAAACCGGTTATTTCTGCATCTTCACCGACGAGTTTTTGCTGCCTGCTAAAGGTGGAATAGCCCTGGAAGGCTTGCCCATTTTTCAGCCAGGGGGCTGCCCGGTGTGGGAAGTAACGGACACTGACTACGCAGCTGTAGAAGCCGTTTTTCGGAAGATGGCGCAGGAAATTACCTCTAACTTCGCCTACAAGTACGACCTGCTGCGTGCCTACCTGCTGGAGCTGATTTACCTGGGGCAGAAGCTTCAGCCTACCTCGGCGCCGGCGCCTACCCCCAGTGCGTCGGCCAGGGTGACGGCCTTATTTGCCGAGTTGTTGGAGCGGCAGTTTCCGCTCGCTACCCCGCAGCAGCAGCTGCGCCTACGCACGGCTAAAGAC
>CALMOO010000418.1:6859-7557 GCA_937871705.1 uncultured Hymenobacter sp. | reverse complement strand
CGTTCTTGATGCGGAAGAACGAACCATCTTGAATCCAGCGCGACGACGTTTGGGTGCCGTTGCTTTCGCCGTAGCGAGCCTGGGGCACATCGGTAATGTCGCCGGCTTTCTGCCAGCGGTTAAGCTGGTCAATAGTTTGGTTATCAAGGTAATCGGCGTTGGCCGACTGGTACACGCCCGCCGCGTTGTAGATATCGTTGCCGTACGTAAACTGGCCTAGCGCGCTCAGGTCAAAGCCCTTGAAGCTCACCGTGGTGTTCACGCCACCCGTGAACTTGGGGTTGGGGTTGCCCACCTTCTGCACAGGCGCAGTCGCGTAGTTGTTGCTCTTCGAGCCATCTTCCTGGTAGTAGAGAGCATCACCGTTGCTGGGGTCTACGCCAGCATATTTTTTCGCATAAAACACGCCCAAGGGCTGGCCCTGCTGCACCCGGCTGATGGTATTACCAGTTGGAATGATGGGGGTAGGGAGGTCGGTGATGAGGTTGCGGTTGAATGACATGTTGCCGCCCACATTCCACTTGAAGGGGCCATCAAGGATGCGGCCGTTCAGGGATAGCTCCAAGCCACGGTTGCGCAACGCACCCACGTTCTCGGTGATGGTCGTGTAGCCGCTCGTCAGCTGCAGCTGGCGATTGAGCAGCAAGCCAGTCGTGAGTTTCTGGTACACGTCTGCCTCACCCGTGATGCGGTTATCC
>CALMOO010000418.1:0-6849 GCA_937871705.1 uncultured Hymenobacter sp. | reverse complement strand
GGCAATGCCCGACTGGTCGGCATAGGGTAGGGCCGATACAAAGCGGCGCGACGCAAAGTTGCCGATTTCGGCGTTGCCGGTCAGGCCGTAGCTGGCGCGCAGCTTCAGGTAGTTAAGTATCTTATTGCCTTTCAAGAAGCTTTCTTCCGACAGCAGGTAGCCAATCGAGCCAGCGCCAAAGGTGCCGAAGCGATTGTTAGCCCCGAAGCGCGATGAGCCGTCGCGCCGGATGCTACCCGACAGCAAATACTTGCCGCGGAAGTTGTAGTTGGCGCGAGCAAAGTAAGATAGGAAGGAGAAGCCCGTGCCAAACGACGAGTTGCCGCCGGTTTTGATGGCCGCACTGGCAATGCGCGTAAACTCGGTGGTGGGGAAGCCCCGGCCTTCGGCGCTCGTCACCTTCTGGTCGGAGCGCTGGTACGACTCGCCGAACAGCACATCGATGTGGTGGTCTTCGCCAAGGTCGAAGGCGTAAGTGGCCGTGTTGTTGTTGGTGTAGTTAACTGTCTGCGTCTGCGAGTTAAAGGCATAGCCCGTAGCGCCACCGTCCTGCGTACCCGCCCCGCGCACCAAGTCCTCATTGAGGTTCAGGAAGTCGCCGCCAATTTCGGTCCGCAAGGTCAGCCCTTTCATCGGCACCCAGTTGAGGTAAGCCGTGCTAAACGAGCGGTACGTGCCCGCCCGGTTCGAGCCCAGCGACTGGTCAATCAGGTTGTTGTAGTAAACAGTTGACGGGTTCAGCACCCCAGTGATAGGGTCATACGCCGTTTGCAGCGGCGTAAGAGCATTAAGCTGCAAGGGGTTCGAAAAGGCATTGTCACCCGATACCCGGTCGTTTACCGTTCGGGCCAGCGACACATTCAGGCCTACTTTGAGGTTTTCGTAGATGCTGTGGTCGAGGTTTAAGCGCAGGCTGCCCCGGCGGAAGCGGTTGCCAACGATGATACCTTTCTGGTCGTTGAAGGTGCCGCTCAGGTAAAAGCGCGTTTTGGCATCGCCACCCGCCGCGCTAAAGTCATACTGCGTTACGCTAGCCGCGTCGCTACCAAAGAGCTTGTACTTGCCGTTGTTACGGAAAGCCAGTCGGTCCCAGGGCGTGTTATAAGTCGAGTTGTAGTCGATACCACCTTCGCCGGCAAATGCGTCTTCCAGCGTCGGATACTGCGTTCTGGGATTGGGCCCAATGTAGCCCGCATTTGTCATCGACTCAGCTAGCAGCGTTCTGTACTGGTCAGCGCTCTCAAACTGGCGCAAGCGCGTTGGGGCGCTGGCACCGTAGTAGTAGCCCAGGTTGATTTTAGTTTGGCCCTGCTTGCCTTTTTTGGTAGTAATCAGCACTACCCCGTTTGAAGCGCGCGAACCATAGATAGCCGAGGCTGAGGCATCTTTCAAAATGCTGATGCTCTCGATGTCATTAGGGTTAAGGTCGGCGAGCGGGTTCAGTGGCTCATCACCAGCCTGCGACTGGTCTTGGAAGGTAATCGGCACCCCATCAATTACATAAAGCGGGCGGTTGGAAGCCGTAACCGACGACGTGCCGCGCACCTGAATGTTAATGCCCTGGCCCAGTTTGCCACTGCCCTGGTTGATTACTACCCCCGGCGTACGGCCTTGAATGGCCTGCTCGAAGCTGGTAACGGGCTGGTTTTCGACATCGCGGCCCGAAAGCTGCGTCACAGCGCCAGTCAGGTCGGCTTTGCTCTGAGTGCCGTAGCCAATCACTACGGCCTCGTTGAGGTCGGTGGCGGCCGCGGGCAGCGTCACATTAAAGCTCGTGCGACCGGCCGTGGGGATGGTTTGTGTCGTATAGCCAATCGAGCTAATAATGAGCGTAGCCTGAGGCTGCACTGTTAGCGAGAAAGCACCATCAGCGCCACTGGCAGTGCCGTTGCTGGTGCCGCGTTCCAGCACCGTGGCACCCGGAATTGGGCTGCCGTCGCTCCCCAACACCCGGCCACTGACAGCCTGCGTTTGGGCAACTGCTGGCAAAGCAGCTACCACCAGCAAAGGGGTAATAAGGTTTTTCATTGAAAAATAAATGAGGGTGGATAAAAATGAGGGCTAAGCCATTGCTAGGCTATCAGGAATAGGGTGGGGGATTACAAATAAAAGCAACACTAAGCATAATGTAGTAATAAAAGCTTAATGACTGTTCAAATATTTATGTCGTAGCAGCGAAGAGGTGTACTAACCATCCTGAATACCTAGTAAAATATAAGGTGTAAGCGCAGAAGCTCACTTGCCACTTCTTTGCTTTAAGAGAAGTTACATGCCTTCTTCGGGCAATAACTTCGTCGGCCGAGCCCCGTACCTTTGCCTCACGCATGACCCCTATTCTATACCTCACCACCGCGGCCCAAGTAGCCGATGTGGCTACCCACCTTGCCACGCTGCCGCGCATCGGCATTGACCTCGAATTCGATGATAATCGGTATCGCTACGGCCGCCACCTGGCGCTTATCCAGGTGTTTGATGGCGAAAAGGTCTATTTAATTGACCCGCTACCCCTGGAGCCGCAGATGGCCGCGGGGCTGGAGCCCCTGTTTGCGGTCCTGCGCGACCCGGCCGTGGTGAAGGTGTTTCACTCCTGTAAGTCTGACATCCTGCTGCTCGATGAGCTGTTTGGGGTGCATTGCCGCAGCATTGTTGATACTAGCGTGCAGTTCACGTTGCTGGCTTTGGAAGATAATAATATTTCGCTGGGACGTCTCATTCAGAGTGAGTTAGGTTTTGAGGTAGACAAGGGCGAGCAGAAGTCGAACTGGCTTAAGCGCCCGCTCACCGAAGCCCAGAAAGAGTACGCAGCCAACGACGTGCTCTACCTCTTTGAGTTAACCGACCGCCTCGCGGCGCGCCTCCAGGAGCAGGGCCGCGCCCAGTGGGCCGCCGAAGAAAACCACGCCCTCGAAGCCGTGCGTTACGGCCGCGACGAGCTGCGCCCGCACCTGCGCCTGGCCGGCAAGTACCGCATTGCGCCTAGCGAGCTACCCCTCTTTCGGGAGCTGTATGCCTTGCGCGACCGTGTGGCCCGCCAGCTCGACCGCCCTAGCTACATGGTACTCAGCAATGACCGGCTGGCCGAACTGGCGCGCCAACCCATTGCCTCGGCCGGCGCGCTGCGCAGTGCCGGGGGCCTGCACCCCGACCTCAAGCGCTCGCCTTATGCCGAGGAACTGCTGGCGCTCGCTACGGCCGAGCTAGCCCCCGATGGCGCCCTACCCGCCGACCAGCGCCGGCCGGTGCCCTTCAAGCGGCGCTTTGGGGGCCCGGCAGCAGCCCGTGCCGAAGCCCGCGAAACGCTGCTGCAAACGGTAAAGAACCACTTGGCGGTCGATTACAGCCCCGTACTGGCCAATACGGTGCTCAGCAACCGGCTAATTGGCGACGTGGTGGAGCAGGGGAGCCTTGCCGCCTTGCGTCCGTGGCAGCGCCAGCTGCTGGGCGACACGGCCAACCAGCATGGCTTGTCGCTCGACGACCTGGGCGAGCCGCTGTAGCGCACGGGTTGTGGGTAAGTGAACGCTGTAAAATCAGAACGTTATGCTACGCCCCGCGAAGCATCTCCACCGCAGCAGTAATCTCATCGACTGGATTGCTCTTGTAATAGAGATGCTGCGCGGGGCGCAGCATAGGGTTCTTTTATGTAACAGCTTCTTGCTGCTGTGGCTGCTGGCCGGGCCCGTGCAGGCGCAGGAGGCGCAGGTACTGCGCGGAGTGGTGCTAGACGCCGGCACGCACCAACCCATTCCGAACGCGCAAGTTGGTATTGCTGGTAATCGGCTGGGTACGAGCACTAACCAGGATGGGCGTTTTGCTTTGCGAGTGCCCACCGCTTATGCTACCACTGAGCTGGAAGTGGCGCTGCTGGGCTATTATCCCTACGTGCGGCCCCTACCCCCCTTGCCGGGGCCTGAGCTGCGCATTGAGCTAACGAGCAACCCGGCGGGCTTGGGAACGGTGGCAGTATCATCGTCGGTGGTGGGCATTATCAAGGAGGCAGTAGCGCGGATTCCGCGCAACTATGCTGCGCGGCCAACGCGTCTCACGGGTTTCTTTCGCGAGTCGGACGACAACGTGGCGGCCCACGAGTATCTCTACCTGAGCGAGGGCGTGCTGCTGGTGCAAAAGGCGCCTTACCAACGACCAAACGACAATGGGCAGGTCAAAATTCTGGAGGCGCGCAAGGTAGACTTGCGCGCTGCCCAGCCTGACCAACCCGGCCTATTGCCGCAGGTAGAATGGTCGGCGGGGCCGTTTGTGCCGCATCGGTTTGATTTTGTGCATAACCGAGCCGAGTTTATCCGCGAATCGCAGTTTAAGAACTACCAATATCGCCTTACGCCGCAGACGTCTTTCCGAGGGCGGCCGGTGTATGTTATTGCCTTTGGGCCCAAGCCGGGCACCGACCGGGCCAACTTTGCGGGCGAACTCTACATTGATGAGCATAGCTACGCTTTTTTGGGGGCGGCGTGGCACCGCACGCCCAGCGGCATTCGGCGCGAGCACTTGCTAAGCTTCGAAGCAACCGAGCGCGCCTACCGGGTAAGCTACCAACGCTACGCCGGCCGCTGGTACCTGAAAAGCATCTGGTACAATACTTTAGGCAAGCCTGTGGCCGGCCAAACGCGGCGGCACTTGGCCGAGTTCTCAACCACGGCCATCGACACGGCGCAGGCGCCGCCCATCCCGTATCCCGAGCGCTTGCAGTTTGACGACGTATTTCTGCGAGCGCCCACGGTCTACGACTCTACCTTCTGGAACCACTACACGACGCTGCTGCCGCCCAACCAATTGCGCCTCGATTTGCTCGACCAAGAGCGCCAGCAGCAGGCCGAGCGTTTGTTAAAAATGCCGGTTCCTACCCCCCTGCCAGCCGCCCAGTCAGCTGCGGCCGCAATGGCGAAACCAGAAAAGCGAGTGCGCTGGCGCTACACTTACGGCCTGGGGATGCTGGCGCTGCGCGGACCAGGGGCTGCGCTGGGGGCAGTGGTGGCGCCGGCCGGCTACGCGTTCAAGGCCAGTGCCTTAGCTGACTCGCATGCCCAGTGGGGGGTAGGCTATTATAGCCTGGGAGGTCAGCTTGATTTGCCCTGGCAAGTTTCGCTTGAGGCAAGCACGCGGACTGTTTTTGGCCAGTTTGGGGGTGGTGGCTGGGAAGCCGGGCTGGGTTGGGAGCATAACCTGAATCCGCGGCGCCGGCCCATCTTGGTTCGGCTGGGGCTGGCTTACTTGAACCAGCGCGTGGGCCTGGACCTCGGCACCTTCGACAACCCCGACGCTGGCTTGCGCCTGGCTGGTACCAAGCTCTCGGCCGACCGCCTGGCCCTGTCGCTGCAACAAGTAACGAATGCGTTGCAACCTAAACTAGGCCTGGGCGTGGAGCTGAGCCACCAGTGGGAAGTCGTAGCCGAGCTGGGCTACTTGTGGGCGCTGCGCACTCGCACGGAGCTGCGGGTGCGGGAAAAGCGTGGCTTTTTTCGCAACGAAGCGGCCCTCAGCCTTCCCGCTAGTGAGGTGCAGCTAACCGTGAATGACCAGCCGGCTACCAGCGCGCCCTGGCAGCTGGGCCGGGTGCTGGTAGGAGTAGAGTTCTCGCACCGCCTGGGCAGGTAGCGGAGCCGCCAGGCTTGGAGACAGTAATTTTGGCCTTGCTTGGCTGGCACGTAGTCGCTGGCACTGCTTACGCGTTTTTATGGATAAGCCTCCTTTGCCTACGCTCGCCACTACCAACCCAGGGGCGCCCAGGCCCAATCAAGGCTTCTGGAAACAGGTGCTGCTTTGGGTTGGGGTGGCCGTGCTAATCGGGCTGGCTGATGGGCTATACCAACTGCTGTACGAGCCCAACGTGCCCGTGTCGGCCGAGGGTCCGGCTTACCTCTACATCCGGAGGGGGGTAGGGCGGCTAGCCGTGATTGACGCGCTGCGCCAGCCTGGCCAGCTAATTAACCCTGTCATTTTTGCGCTGCTGGCCTGGATGCGGGGCTACGGCACGCCCGCACACCCGGTGCAGCCCGGCCGCTACACGCTGCCCGCCGGCCTGGGCAACCTGGACTTGATGCGCTTGCTGGAAAGCGGGCGGCAAGACACGCTGACGTTCGTGCTCAAGCCTTTCCAGTACCTGCCGCAGCTGCCCCGCCAAGCCGGCCGCCAGCTCAGTCTCGATACCATGCAGCTGCATAAGCTGCTGACAAACAATAGCTACTTGCTTAGCCACTACCGCCTCGACACGGCTACGGTGCGCACGCTTTTCATCCCGGGAAGCTTGCGAATGTTTTGGCCCACGCCGGCCGCGGCGTTTCTCGACTCGGTGGCCGCGCGGCACCGACGCTTCTGGAACGCCACGCGGCGGCGCGAAGCTGATTCTTTGAAAATGAGCCCAGTGCAAGTGGCCGTGCTCGCCAGCATTGTGCAGCGCGAAACGGCCCAGCCCACCGACAAGCCCCTGATTGCGGGCGTGTATCTCAACCGCTTGCGTCGCGGGCAGCCCCTGCAAGCCGACCCTACCCTGCTCTGGCCGCTGCACGGCCTGGGCACGCGCAAGCGGGTGCTGAACGTCGATAAAAAAGTTGATTCGCCCTACAACACGTACCGCCACAAGGGCCTGCCGCCCGGCCCCATCACCACCCCCTTCCCGCAGGCACTTGATGCGGTGTTGCGCCCCGCACACCACAACTTTTTGTTCTTTTGCGCCCGCCCCGATGGCAGCGGATTTTCCGATTTTGCCGAAACCTTTGCACAGCACAAGCTTAATGCCCGCCGTTTTCAGCATCATCTGGATAGCTTGAAAATTACTAGGTGAGGTTCTTTAACCTTCTTCTCTGCCACCTCATCATTTCACCACCTCATGCG
>CALMOO010000417.1:2520-3155 GCA_937871705.1 uncultured Hymenobacter sp. | reverse complement strand
GGTTGATGCTGGACTGCGCGAGCAAATAGCGGCGGCCGGGCTGGCCGAGGTCACTGAGTTTTTACCCTTTGTGCCGCACCAGCAATCGGTGAATTATCTGTTGGCAAGCAGTGTCTTGCTCATGGCTATCCCGGATGTGGCGCTAAACCGCGGCATTCTGCCCGGCAAGGTTTTCGAGTACTTGGCTACTCGCAAGCCGGTGCTGTGCGTAGGCCCAGCCGGCTCTGATGCCGACAATGTGCTGCGCGAAGCGGGCGCCGGCCAAGCGCTACCCTACGAAGACTATACCTTAATGCTAAGCACCTTGAAGCAGCTAGCCCAGCGATGGCAGCAGCACCCAAACCTTGACTTAGCTACTACTAAGCCCACGCAGTACTCGCGCCGTGGGCAGGCAGCGCGGCTGGCCGAGTTGGTGCAGGCCCAGTCAGTTGTGTGAGCCCTACCCCCACTCCAACGCTGGGTAGCGTATTTTTGTGGTTTCCTCTGGTTCTCTATTCTAGTTTTCAATGCCTCTCGACCTTAACGGCAAGTCGCTGCTCATCACGGGCGGCACTGGCTCCTTTGGCAAGCAGTTCGTACGCACAGTGTTTCAGCAGTTTCCGCAGGTGCGGCGGCTCATCGTTTTCTCGCGCGAC
>CALMOO010000417.1:0-2510 GCA_937871705.1 uncultured Hymenobacter sp. | reverse complement strand
ATATTATTGTGCACGCCGCCGCGCTCAAGCAAGTGCCCGCCGCCGAGTACAACCCGATGGAGTGCATCAAAACCAACATTTTTGGGGCCGAAAACGTGATAAACGCGGCCCTCGACTGCGGCGTGAAGGACGTAGTAGCCCTGAGCACCGACAAGGCCGCGGCCCCCATTAACCTCTACGGCGCGACCAAGCTGTGCTCGGATAAGCTGTTTGTGGCGGCTAACAATATGAAGGGCTCGCGCGACCTGCGCCTATCGGTGGTGCGCTACGGCAACGTTATTGGCTCACGGGGCTCGGTGGTGCCGTTCTTCTTGCAGCAGCGCCAAACGGGCGTGTTGCCCATCACGCACCCCGACATGACACGCTTCAACATCTCGCTAGAAGAAGGCGTCGACCTCGTGCTGTATGCGCTGGAACACGCTTGGGGCGGCGAGATTTTCGTGCCCAAAATCCCGTCGTATAAGATTACGGAAGTAGCCCGCGCCATCGGGCCTACTTGTCAGCAAAACATCGTCGGCATCCGGCCGGGCGAGAAGCTGCACGAGGAAATGATTACCCAAACTGACGCGATGAGTACCGTGGAGCTACCGCGTTACTACGTCATTCTGCCCGCCACGCCACCTTGGAACGTGGAGAAATTCATTCAGCATTTTGATGGTAAGCGCGTGCCAGACAACTTTCATTACGACTCGGCTAATAACGACCACTGGCTGTCGGCAGAGCAAATTCGGGATGAGATTCGGCTGCACGTCGATGCCAATTTTGAAGTTTAGCACTCGTTGAGCTTCCATAAAAGGAAGGGGGTAGGGCTGCGTAATCGCAGCCCTACCCCCTTCCTTTTATGGCTATAGCTACCTATGCTATTCGGCTAAGAAAGGCGCGATAGCTGCTAATATTTCCAAGGGCGCGCTCAGGTGCGGGCAGTGGCCAGTTGCTTTCAGGATAACAAGCGTTGCGTGAGGCAAGGTAGCGAGCATGTATTCTGCTACTTCGGTTGGGACAACGGCATCGTCGGCACACTGTAGTAGCAGCGTGGGCAATTGTAGCTGCGGAACCTCGGCTCTGTTATCAGCTAGAAAGGCTATGCGGGCAAAGCGCTTAGCAATAGTAGAGTCCGTATTACAGAAATAACCAGCCAACTCCTCTCCTAAGGAAGCTGGCCGGCCAGACCCAATCAGCAAGCCAGCAAACATGTTGGCCCAGCTGTCATAGTCCAGGTCCATGAGGTCCAGCAGTTGGGTCATATCCTCTCGGCTGGTACCACCATAGTAGCCGGGCTGGTTGATGTAGCACGGCGAGGGCCCAATCATAATGGCCTTGGCAAAGTACTCAGGTGCCTGAATAGCTGCCAGCATGGCAATAGTGGCGCCAACCGAATGCGCTACCACTACCACATCGCGCAAGTCCAAGGTTTGGCAAATCTCGATTAAGTCTTGCGCATAGCCCGCGAGGGTACTGTATTTCTGCGGTTCGTAGGCACTGCGGTCGGAGTCGCCCGAACCTACATGGTCGAAGAGCACAACCCGATAGCGGCTCGTCAGGGGAGCAGACACATAGCGCCAGATGTGCTGGCTGCAACCAAAGCCGTTGCAAAACAGGATGGTTTGCGTGCCTGCGCCTACCACGTGCACGTGGTTACGGTCGAGCACGCTCGCTCTCGGAGAGCGCGCAGCTAGGGTGGAAGAGTAGCAACTCGGGGTAGGCATCATTGCTAATTGAATAGTATAATCTTGCATTAATCGACGGACAGAAGTGCTAGTAGTCAGCTACTCTGTCAGGTGTAATGGCCGCCAAGATAAATACTTTCTTCTTAACAGTTAATGAGTTATAAATAACTTACAAATTCAACAAAGTTTAGTTATACGGTTTGTTTATTTGAAGAGGAAATAATCGAAAAGTAATACTGCACCTACTTAATCTAGTAGCACGTGTATGGTCGTGATTACTAAATTAATGAGCCGCACGGTAGCAGTTGTGTATGGGCCACGTAAAATGAGGAGATAAGCGCAGGTCATTTTCACGTAGTAAAGCTCGCTTAATGGCATTGCTGGTTGGGTTTCGGATGTACTTTTACCGCGCCGGTTAAGCCGGCATAGTCACCTCCCACCCTTATCCTTACCCCATGAAAGTTACCGTAGTTGGGGCTGGCAATGTGGGCGCTACCTGCGCCGATGTGCTGGCTACCCGTGAAATTGCTAACGAAGTAGTGCTGGTTGATATCAAGGAAGGCATTGCCGAAGGTAAAGCCCTTGACATCTGGCAGAAAGCTCCAATTATCGGTTACGACTCGCGCACCGTGGGCGTCACCAACGACTATAGCCGCACCGCGGGCTCAGAAGTGGTGGTCATTACTTCGGGCCTACCCCGCAAACCCGGCATGAGCCGCGACGACCTTATCGCCACCAACGCCGGCATTGTAAAGTCGGTAACTGAGCAGGTAGTAGCCCACTCGCCCAACGCCATCATCATTGTGGTGAGCAATCCCTTGGACGTGATGACCTACCAGGCGC
>CALMOO010000416.1:4141-7708 GCA_937871705.1 uncultured Hymenobacter sp. | reverse complement strand
GGGGCAATTTGTGTGGTGGCAGGCGGGATGGCAGTTGGTGTGGGTGGCCGTAGTAGGAGCCGGCGTGGGGCTGGTGGTGGGCTGGCTGCTGTACGGGCTGCTGCGCTTCGCCCGCAACCCCGTAGTGACCACCAGCCTCACGTTCCTCACGCCCTACCTGGCCTATTTGGCGGCCGAGGAGCTGCGCGTGTCGGGGGTGCTGGCGGTGGTGGTGGCAGGCCTGTTTCTGGCGCGGCGGGCGGCCGTTTTTTTCGAGCACCAGGCCCGGCTCCAAACCATTGCGGTGTGGAATACCATTGTGCTGCTGCTCAACGGCTTGGTCTTTATTTTGATTGGATTGGAATTGCCGAGTATTCTGGCCGGCATCACCGAGATTTCGCGCTGGCAGGCCCTGAGCTACGGGCTACTAATAAGCGCCACCGTGGTGGGCGGACGGCTGCTGTGGGTGTACCCAGCTGCTTACTTGCCGTACTGGCTCAGCCGCCGGGTGCGAACGCACGAGGAGCCCCTTACCCTACCCCTCGTGACGGTGGTGGCCTGGACGGGAATGCGCGGCGTGGTGTCGCTGGCCGCCGCGCTGGCTCTGCCGCTAGTGCTGCGGCCGGGCGTGCAGTTTCCGCACCGCAGCCTGCTGCTGTTCATTACGTTCGTGGTGATTTTCTGCACCTTAGTAGGCCAGGCGCTGAGTTTGGCCCCACTCATCCGCTGGCTCGGTATTCGCCCCGACAACAGCGCCGAGCGCGATGAGCTGGCTACCCGCGAGCACCTGGCTACCCGCACGCTGGCCTACCTGGCTAGCCCCGCCGGCGGCGCCTACGCTCCGGCCGAGGTGCTGGCTCGCATGCGAACCCGCTACGATATCCGCCTGGAGCGCCTGCGCAACCGCGCCGCCGGCATCCAGGCCAGCCGCCTCGATGAGAAGCCCATTTCGCAGTTTCAGGAGTTGCAGCAGGCCGTCATCACCTTCGAGCGCGGCGAGGTGCAGCTGCTGCGCCGCGCCGAGCAAACCAACGAGGAGGTGCTGCGCAAAATTGAAAACGAGCTGGACTTGGAAGAGGCCCGCCTGGCGCTGGACAGGGCGTGAGGAGGAAGGTGCCCAGTGCTGTCGGTTATGCGCAAGCCATTATATACAGTGGCGACGCAAGGCAGGCGCGGGCTGCGGCCAGCGTGCCTGATGGTGAGGTAGACCATGGTAACCGCATACTTCTCTTAAAACGGTCAAAATTCTCTCCGCTGAAAACTCGGTGATGGTCGTCACCATCGGCGTGGCCGCGAGCCGCGAGTAGGGGAGGGGTAGGAAATCGAAGTGGTTACGTATGATGTCAAACTCACCAGACCTCTCTGGTAAGTGATTGATATATAGAAACTAATATGCCTTAGTATCTTGGGTGCGGTCTTCCTCGTAGCCCTGCGCTACCACGGCCGCGAGCGGGCCAGCTGTAACGGAATATGAAGGCCAGTTGCTCTAGGGGCCATAGTGGCGCGGCAGGACTGCGCTCAAGTCTACAAAACTTAGGGCTCAGTTGCCGCTGCTTTCGCTAATGGCGGCTTGAGCATCGGTGCCGTTGGCCATCATCAGCACATAGCTCGTCAAGCTGCCGAGAACTACCCCAAATAAAACAATCGTAGCAGCCAGCACGCCAGACCCCAACGCCGCGCCAAAGTACGTCTGCTCGCGTAGCTCGCTTTGGTAAGATGAGCTGAATACGTTGGCGTACAGCAGAATAAAAACCGCGAATAGTGCCGAGCCCACAAGGCCTACCAGAAAGCCCAACCCCAGGCCGGGCAGGTAAGGAGCCGGGCCAGGAGCCTGCGCTTTGTACGCCCGAATGGCCAGCAAAACCGCTAGCATAGTGAAGGCGTGGCTACCGAAGCGGGCGGCCTCATAGCGTTGCAGCCCTAAGGCGTTGATGACGAAGAAGTAAACCAGCATCAAGCCAAAAGCCAGGCAGCCATAGCGCAGGGCTAGGTTTCGAGCCGAAAGCGGTTTGTTGCTGCTACTTAATGAGTTATTTGCCATGATGAGGAAATAGAATGTTAGAAAAAGTGGGACAGCTTGCTACTTAAAGAGTTGTTTTCTACCTCGGGGCCTAACTAACTCATGCGCTTCGGCAACGCTACGCATACCACCACTGCTGACTAAGATGCCCTGCAGCGTGAATTTGAGCGCGGCGCTGGCGTACACCAAGGCCGCGTCGACATAGGCCGGCGCACAGCCGGCAGAAGATTGGTGAGCACGAGCAAGGAAACAGCTATTTGCGAGGTCGGTAAAAGCAGTAGCAATGCCCACAAAGGACCGAGCTGCCCCTAGCTGGCAGTATGCATAATGTCAGGACGGTACCTGATTTTAATCATGTGACCAATCGGCGGTTTACCCGAACCTTGCAGCACTCGGCTTCCTTTCCCACCGGGGAGGGGCTGCCGCTGCTCACGCGCGCTGGGGTGGCTGGCTCCGCCAGTGGCCGAGCCAGCAGGTGATAGGTGGGCCATACTTTTCTGCATAGCTAGCCGCCCGTACGGCGCATTTACTTCCTGCCTTATGAATAGTACCTTCTTCAGTACCAAGCCTTTTGAGCAGCCATTCCTGGAGCAAGCCAATGCCAGCGGCCACCAACTCCAGTTCTACGGGCAGGCCCTTACCAACCAGACCGTGCCGCTGGCCCAGGGCGCGGAGGCGGTGAGCGTATTTGGCAGTGACGACCTGTCGGCCCCGATACTGGAGCAGCTCTGGGCGCACGGCGTGCGCTACGTGATAGTGCGCGCCGCTGGCACCGACAACGTGGACCTGACCGCCGCTCACCGGCTGGGCCTGTGCGTGGCTAACGTGCCCGATTACTCGCCCTACGCCATCGCCGAGCACGCCGTAGCTCTGATGCTGGCCTTGTGCCGCCACTTGCGCCAGGCCGACCAGCAGCTGCGCGCCAACGACTTTCGGCTTGACCAGCTCATTGGCTTTGACCTGCACGGCAAAACCGTGGGCATCGTGGGCACGGGGCGCATTGGGGCGGTGCTGGCGCGTATTCTTTACGGCTTCGGCTGCCGGCTGCTGGGGGTAGATGTCGCGCCCAGCGAAAAGCTGCGCCGCCGCTACGACCTGCGCTATGTATCGCTGCCCGAGCTGTGCGCGCAGGCCGATATCATCAGCGTACACGTGCCGCTCACGGCCCAAACTCACTACTTACTTGACGACCAATTGCTGAGCTGCACCAAGCGTGGGGCCATGCTCGTGAATACCGGCCGCGGCGGCGTGCTCGACACCGCGGCCGCCTTGCGCGCCCTCGACAGTGGCCAGCTCGGCTACCTGGGCCTAGACGTGTATGAGGCGGAGAAAGGCTTGTTTTTTGGCGACCATACCCGCGACCCGCTGCGCGACGCCACGTTTGCCAAGCTGCTTACCTACCCCAATGTACTCGTGACCGGGCACCAAGGCTACCTCACCCGCGAGGCGCTGACTAACATCGCTACGGCCGTGGTGGCCAGCCTCGACGCCTGGACGCTGGGCCAACCGGCGGCCCACGAACTGGCTAGCCCCACGGCCGCCGCCCTGACAAAAGTCATGCAGTAAGG
>CALMOO010000416.1:0-4131 GCA_937871705.1 uncultured Hymenobacter sp. | reverse complement strand
ATAGCCGTCGACTACTTGGCCGATGCTGACATTACGGCCGCGATCGAATTCCTATTTTTGACCAAGCCGGGCGTAGCTGCGCACCTACTCGACGTAACAACGCATTTGGGCATCGTGCAGCTGACTGGCTTTGTGGATAACCTGCTGGCCGGGCGGCGCGCCGAAGAAATCGCGCTGGCCGTGCGTGGCGTGCGCGGGGTAGTAAACGAGCTGCTCATCCGGGCCACCGACCTGCCCGATGGGGAGCTGCTGCTGCACGTGACCCAGGCCCTGGGCGCCGACCCCGCCACCGCGGACTACAACGTGCAAGCTACCGTGGCCGACGGCGCAGTGACGCTCACGGGCGTGGTGCAGTCGTGGGCCGAGCGCGAGCTGGTGCGGCGCGTGGTGCAGGGTGTACGCGCCGTGCGCCGCCTGGTAGACCATGACTTACTGATTCGCTGGGGCGAAATCCAGAATTCAGATGCCGAAATCAGCACCCAAATTCGGGAGCTGCTCGACTGGGATATTCGCGTGTACGACGCCCTCGTGACGGTGCATACCGCCGGCCGCGTGGTGGGCCTGACCGGCACCGTGGGCACGGCCGCCGAGAAGTCGCACATCGTGGCCACCGCCTACGCGGCCGGGGCCAGCCGCGTCGACTCGCAGGAGTTGGCGGTAGACTTCTGGGCTTTAAACAGCGCGTTGCGCCGCGACAAATTTGCGCGCCGCGCCGATGCCGACGTGGCCCAGGCCGTGCGTGACACCTGCCGCCTCGACCCCCGCGTGCCTACGGCGCCGCTGGTGCAGGTGCGGGGCGGGGCCGTCACGCTCAGCGGCATGGTCACGAGCCTGCAGGCTAAGCAAGCCGCCGAGCAGGATGCGCGCAACGTAGTGGGCGTGTGGGACGTGCATAACCTCTTGAAAGTGCGCACCCGCCAGCTCGAAACCGACCTCGTTGTGCGGCAGTCCATCCTCGACGCGCTGGCCCGCAATCCCTACCTAGGAGCCTTCGATTTTAGCGTGCAGGTGGTTGCTGGCAAAGCCTACCTCTACGGGCTGGTAAACAACCACTTCGAACATGACCTGGCCGCCGATGTAGCCACCGGGGCCCACGGCGTGGTAGCGGTCGAAAACCGGGTGGGCCTGCCCCACGCCGGTGGGCTAGGTGGTGCGCCCACTTTTGAGCGCGGCCCCGCTGCCCTGCGCCTGGCGGCCGGCCCCAACCCCGACCGCGCCCTGGCCGAGCGCATCCGTACGCACTTATTCTGGTCGGCGAGCCTGCACGAGCAGGACCTGCACGTGCGCGTAGACCACGGCCGAGCTACGCTGGTGGGCACCGTCGATACCTGGCTCGACTGCAAGCAGGCCGCCCTCGAAGCCTACGAGGCCGGGGCTCGCGACGTGAACAACCACCTGCGCGTGCGCACCCAGGCGTCAGCCACTGAACAGCTACTCGACGATGAAAAGGCTGGTCGCTAGCTCGCGCACCCCTGGCCGGGGTGCCAAGGGCTACAGCGCGGTCACGCTGCAACTGATGCGGGAGGCCGATGCTACTATGTCGCCAGGAGAGCGGGACGAGTACGCGGGCATAGCGCCAGAGGCACCTGGCGTGAGGCTGGCGAAACCAGAACCTGCTTCTTTTCCAAGCTCAGCGCTGGCCTAGCGGTCATCTTCCTCCGCAGGCCCTACCCCCTGCTCCTCTCCCGAAGGGGGTAGGGGCTAGGGGTGGGGTAGGCGCTAGCGCTACTTCCGTACAACCACCTAGAAGCAACCCACATGGACTATTACCTGGCCTCGGCCGAAGACGTGGCCCGCGAGCTAACGACCTCGCCCGCCGGCCTCGACGACGCCGTGGCCCGGCAGCGCCTGGCCGCGCACGGCCCCAATCAGCTAGTTGAAAGTCAGCAATATACTATCTGGCAGCTGCTGCTGCACCAGCTCACCGACACCATGATACTGGTGCTGCTGGCGGCGGCCGGCGTGTCGGTGCTGGTGGGCGAAACCAACTCGGCCTACGTCATCCTGGCCATTGTCGTCCTGAACGCCGCGGTGGGTTTCGTCCAGGAATACCGGGCCGACCAAGCCTTGGCCGCCCTCCAGAAAATGGCCGCCCAGCAGGCCCAAGTGCTACGCGACGGCCAGCCCCAAACCGTGCCCGCCGCCGACCTCGTGCCCGGCGACGCGGTGCTGCTCGAAGCCGGCAACGTCATTCCGGCCGACGTGCGCTTTCTCGAAACCCACGCCCTCAAAGTCGATGAGTCGTCGCTGACCGGCGAGTCGGCCAACGCGGAGAAAAACGCTGCTCCGCTGCCCCCCGGCGCCTACCCCCTCGGCGACCGCCTCAACCTGGGCTACCGCGGCACCTACGTCACCAACGGCCGGGCCACGGCCTACGTGGTGGCCACCGGCATGGGCACCGAGCTGGGCAAAATCGCCACCCTCATCCAAACCAAAGAAGTGGCCACGCCGCTGCAAAAGCGGCTCGGCACGCTTGGGAAGCGGTTGTCGGCCGCCGCGCTGGGGGTAGGGGCGCTGTTCTTCTTGGCGGGCTGGCTGCGGGGCGAGCCCCTGCGCGAGCTGCTGCTCGTGGCGGTGTCGCTGGCCATCGCAGCGCTGCCCGAGGCCCTACCGGCGCTCGTGACGGTGGCCCTGGCGCTGGGGGCCGGCCGCCTGGTAAAGGCCCACGCACTCATCCGCAAGCTGCCGGCCGTGGAGACGCTGGGCTCGGTCACGTACATCTGCACCGATAAAACGGGGACGCTGACGCTCAATAAGATGACGGTGCAGGGTTTCTTTGAAGTGCCTAGCATAGCCCTACCCCCCCTCGGCGACCACAACCCGCTGCTCACGGCGATGGCCCTCAACAACGACGTGACCCAAGGCGACGACCAGCAGTGGCTCGGCGACTCGACCGAGGTGGCGCTGGCCCGCTACGCCGCCGAAAAAGCTTACCTCCGCCCGCTGCTCGAAGCGCAGTTTCCGCGCGTGGCCGAGCTGCCCTTCGACGCCGAGCGCAAGTGCATGAGCACCCTGCACCAAACCCCGCAGGGCGTGCTGGTGCTAACCAAAGGCGCGGTGGGCGTGCTGTTTCAGCAGCTCGACACCAGCCAAAAAGCCGCCATTCCCGACCTGGAGCGGCGCCTGCCGGGTGCTGGGCTACGCCGCCCGGCTGCTACCCGCCCTACCCCCCACTATCAGCCCGGCCACCATCGAAACCGGTCTTACTTTCCTAGGCTTCGCTGGCATGATAGACCCGCCCCGCGATGAAGCCCGCCAGGCCGTGGCCGCGTGCCGCGCCGCCGGCATCAAGTGCGTCATGATTACCGGCGACCACAAGCTCACGGGGAAGGCCATCGCCGAAAAGCTAGGCATCCTCTCCACTCCCGACGAACTGGTGCTGACGGGCCCCGAGCTGACGCAGCTCGACGAGCCCGCCTTTGCCGCCATCGTGGAGCAGGTGCGGGTGTATGCCCGCGTAGACCCGGCGCAGAAGTTGCGCATTGTCAGCGCCTTGCAGGCCCGGCACCAGTTCGTGGCCATGACCGGCGACGGCGTGAACGACGCCCCGGCTCTCAAGAATGCCGACATCGGCGTGGCCATGGGCATCACCGGCACAGAGGTGGCCAAGGAGGCCGCCAGCCTCATTTTACTTGATGATAACTTCGCCACCATCGTACAGGCCGTGCGCGAGGGTAGGCGGGTATTTGATAATATTCTCAAGTTCATCCGCTACATTTTGGCGGGCAGTGTGGGCGAGATTTTCGCCATTTCGCTGGCCCCGCTGGTGGGGCTGCCGGTGCCGCTGCTGGCCATCCACATCCTCTGGATTAACCTGATAACCGACGGTCTGCCCGGCCTGGCCCTGGCCTACGAGCCCGCCGAGGCTGACGCCATGCAGCGCCCGCCCATTGACCCGCGCCAAACCATTTTTGCCGATGGCTTGGGCTGGTTTATTCTCTTGGTGGGGCTGCTGGTGGGCGGCCTCACGCTGGGCACCCAGGCCTGGGCCCTGCGCTACGGCGATGCCCACTGGCAAACCATGACCTTCAGCGTGTTGTGTCTCAGTCAGCTGGGTATGGCGCTGGCCGTGCGCTCGCGCCGCGAGTCGATTTTTAGCCAGGGCCTGTGGTCGAATAAGCCGCTGCTGGG
>CALMOO010000415.1:1837-20867 GCA_937871705.1 uncultured Hymenobacter sp. | reverse complement strand
GGTCACGGTTACCGGGCGAAGGCAGCATGCGAAAACCCGCCCGCTTGTAGTCGTCGTCGGCAACCCAGGCAATAGCCGAGAAATGTGGAAATTGCCACATGAACTGAATGCCGAATAGTACCCAAGCCGGAATGCCGACAAAGCCCATAGCAGCGACCCAGCCGATAAGGGGGGGTAGGCCACCGGGGATGGCCCCCACCGCCACGCACACAGGCGATATGGTTTTGAGCGGCGTGTAAATAAAGCCGTACAAGATGAGCGACAGCAACGATAGCGCTGCCGTAAGCGGATTAAAAGAGTAAGCCAGCAGCACGAGCCCTGCTACCCCTAGCACCACGCAAAACACCCAAGCTTCATTAGGTGAAATTCGCCCGGTTGGTAGCGGGCGGTTTTCAGTGCGGTGCATCATCTTATCCAAGTCTTTCTCAAAAACTTGGTTGATGATATTGGCTGAACCAGTCACGAGCAAACCACCAAGCATCACGAGTAGGGTCCGGCTCCAGCTTAGTTCTTTGGCTCCTAGCAAGTACCCAATGGCGCTGGAAAATGCCACCGTAAGCGAAAGCCGAAACTTGAGCAGTTGAAAATAGGCGCGGGCCTTGGTCATTTAAATGGGGGCCGGTAGCTGCTTAATCGCAGCTTTAAGCCGGCTACAAAGTTACGCATGCGCCGGGCGTAGCCGAACTTGCTGCTCGTAGGCTAAAAACTGGCGCCAGCCAACCAAGGTTAAAAACTGCGCGCCAAAGAGCAGCGTTGCTAGCGTTAGGTGCACCGGCTGCACGATAGCAGGTAATGCTAGGTAGGCAAGCGTGAAACCTGCGAGAATCTCTAACCCTACTAGGCTCAAAGAAATCGCTAGTAGTCGCCGCAATCGGCGACCAGCTAGCGGCCACAACAAGTAGGCCGAATAGGCACTCAGCAGCGTCACTAGCACCGATACAGCGCGGTGTACCGCAAATACACTTCCGAGTTGCTCTACCCAGCCGCTACGCCCTTGGTAGCTAGCGGCAGAAGCTATTTGGTCTATTTGCTCTCGCACCTGGGTTCCTAGCACTATTTGCCCAAACGTAACTAGCAGTACAAGCCACAGCAGAGTTTGCAAGCCGGGTACATCTGAGGCCCTACCCCCCTCTTGTGGCTTAAACGCAGCTACATGCTCATCAGAGCCGGCTGTTTGCACTGGCTCACGCTGAGCACGGTCTGCGGCATAAAGCAACATAGCCACTATCAAGAGCGCCAGCCCCATGTGGATAGTTACCATGATAGGCAGCAAATTGGTCGACACTACTAAAGAACCCAGCCAGCCCTGTATACCCGTAAGCAGCCATCCACCTATCGCGAGCCATAACACCGGCCGGTCGCGCCGCCAGTAGGGCACTGCCACTACTGCCGTCACGAATACAAAAATGCCAATCAAGGCTCCTAACAAGCGGTTCAAATACTCAATCCAGGTCTTGGTTGGATTAAAATCAGTCTCGATGTACTGCGTTGGATGAGCAAAAATCTCACCAGCTACCTGTTTAAAACCTAATCCGGCCAGCGTACGAGCTAGCTTTTGGTTTTTAGCAACCCGTTGCGCGGTGTATACCTGCTTGTAGTTTTTAGGTAGTTGTTTGCTATTGGTTGGTGGCACCCATTGGCCGAAACATTTTGGCCAATCAGGGCAACCCATACCTGAGCCAGTGGCCCGTACTACCCCCCCTACCAGAATTAAGAGGTAAATGCTTATCACGGTTGTGACGCTCCAAAAGCGAAAGCGACGAACAAAACCAACTGCTTGCATAACTGACCAAGTACTCGCTCAAGGTTAATCTGAGCAGCATAGTAGTGTAACAAAAAAGAACGGGCCGCCGTTGCGCGGCGGCCCGTTCAGGCAAAATTTCTACTAAATTTTAGTCCTCTAACTCCCGCTCGTAAGGCAGGTTCGAAGAAGCTGTTTGCGAGTAAGGCACATTTTGCGGAATGAAATCCGCTTCGGCACCCGGCTTGCTGTAATCATAAGGCCAACGATACACGGCCGGAATTTCGCCAGGCCAATTACCGTGACCAGGAATGATAGGAGTGGTCCACTCCAGCGTTGTCGAATGCCAGGGGTTTTCCGTAGCACGCCGACCACGCCAGATGCTATAGAAGAAGTTGAAAATGAACACGAACTGTCCGAAGAAAGCAATGATAGCAGCAGCTGATATAAACTTGTTCAAATCAGCGAACTGGCTAAAAGCATCGAACCCAGTCCATGAGTAGTAGCGACGTGGGAAGCCAGCAATACCAACGTAGTGCATTGGCATAAACACTAGATACACTCCAACAAAAGTTAACCAGAAGTGAATATAACCAAGTTTTTCATCCATCATCCGCCCAAACATTTTTGGGAACCAGTGATACACACCAGCAAACAACCCAAAGAAGGCAGAAGAACCCATTACTAAGTGGAAGTGAGCAACCACGAAATACGTGTTGTGCATCTGAATATCCAGCGTGGCATTACCAAGAATGATACCCGTTAAGCCACCCGAGATGAATAGTGACACAAACCCAATTGCAAACAACATAGCTGCCGTAAAGCGGATGTTACCGCGCCACAACGTAGCCAACCAGTTAAATACTTTGACACCGGAAGGCACTGCAATTATTAGGGTCAGGAACATGAACACCGAGCCCAAGAAGGGATTCATGCCCGTCACGAACATGTGGTGAGCCCACACAACAAACGATAGCAATGAGATACCAATGAGTGAGCCAATCATTGCCCGATAGCCAAAAATAGGCTTGCGTGCATTGGTAGCCAAAATCTCTGACACCATGCCCATAGCAGGCATAATCACGATGTACACCTCTGGGTGGCCCAAGAACCAGAACAGGTGCTGGAACAATACCGGTGAACCACCTTGGTTGTGCAGTGCTTGACCAGCAATATAGATGTCTGACAAAAAGAAAGACGTACCAAATGACCGGTCGAAAATCAGTAGCAATGCCGCAGCAAATAACACTGGGAATGACAAGATACCCAAGATAGCAGTCAGGAAGAAAGCCCAGATAGTAAGGGGCAACTTACTCATGCTCATACCGCGGGTACGCAGGTTGATAACTGTCGTTACATAGTTTACACCACCCAACAACTGCGATACAATAAAGAAGGCCATTGAAACCAACCACATTGTCATACCCATACCCGAACCCGAAATGGCTTGTGGCAGCGCACTTAAAGGAGGATAGATTGTCCAACCAGAAGCAGCTGGACCCGTCTCTATAAATAGCGACGAGAACATGATAACGCTCGACAGGAAGAAAAACCAGTACGAGAGCATGTTCATGAAACCTGACGCCATGTCACGAGCTCCTACTTGCAATGGAATTAAGAAGTTAGAGAAAGTGCCTGACAAGCCAGCGGTCAATACAAAGAAGACCATGATTGTACCGTGCATTGTCACCAGAGCAAGGTAAAATTCAGGGTTCAGCTTTCCACCTTCAATCCATTTGCCGAGTAAAGGTTGTAGCCACTCAAGCGTTGCTTCGGGCCAACCTAGTTGCAAGCGAAACAAACTTGACAATGCACCGCCAATGATAGCCCACAGCATACCCGTAATCAGGAACTGCCGAGCAATCATCTTATGGTCTTGGCTGAACACATACTTCCAAAGCCAATGCTGGTCGTGGTGTTCATCATGCTCGTGCAAGTGGTCGGCATGCTCGGTAGTTGGTACCGGAGCAGTGCCTATCCCACCCTGTGCCTGCGAGGCAGGAAGATTAGTAGCCATATAGAAAACAGTTATTCGTAAAAATCAACTTACATGGTTGCCTGTGAAGACAAAGGCGCAGCAGGCGTTTCGCCAGTTTCCTCTATGGCCGCCGCTTTCGCTCCCATTGTCCCACCTTTACCTAGACCAGCTTGCTGGCTGGTTTGCTTATATGATGCCATCATATCAGCATTAGCTGAGTTAGGGCTCTGCTTAGCATACCAAGCTTGGTAATCATCTGGCTCATCTACTATGATAGTGGCTTTCATAGCAAAGTGACTCTTACCACAAATCTGATTACAAGCCAGTTCATAGTTGAACTTAGGATTTCCTAAACGGGCCCGCATCTCATCGGTAGTGGTAGTAGGCGTAAACCAGAAACGGGTAGGCATACCAGGAACTGCATACATCTGTACACGGAACTGTGGCATATACACTGCGTGCAATACATCACGCGAACGAATTTTAATCAATACTGGATGGCCTTTTGGCACATGTATCTCAGTAGTAGTAAAGTCATCCAGCGCTGATTTATCACTTAAGTCAAAGCCGAAATCATTCGAGGCATCGATAAGCCGGTAGTTTACTACACCCAGTTTCATATCGCGGCCGGGGTAACGCACTAGCCAGTTAAATTGCTTACCCATCAATTCTACTACCACGGAGTCTTTGGGAGCAGGACCAGTAATACGAGTCCATGCTTTCCAACCCGCAAAAATCAGCGCAGCCATCACAATAGCTGGAATAATCGTCCAGATTACCTCAATCGTGTTATTGTGAGCAAAGAAGTACGCACGGCGGCCTTCTTTATGTTGGTATTTATAAGAATAGATAAAGAGCAAAGCTTGCGTTATTACGAAAGCGATGCCGATAACTGTCATCGTTGTCCAAAACATTCGCTCCATGGCGTGTCCATGCACAGAAGCGATAGGCGGGTTCATTTTGCTGAAGTTCTCTGAGAACGACCAAAAGAAAGCTGCTCCACCTACTACCATGAAAACTAACATTAGCATCGCATTGATGCGATTGCTCATACCAATCTCCCGAACATAAGTACCGGAAAAGATGGAAGTCAAAATCTGAAGCCGGAATAGCAAGCCGAATACGACTAGCAATAGTACCAGCACCAGCAAAATTGTTAAAGCACTCATTGTGGGTAGCTATATATTAGAACTAGAAACTAAACAGTAATTAGCACAAATGGATTTGTAATAATCGCTAAACGTTAGCTTCTGTATTCCAAAAGGTTAAGTCGTATGGTGAACGCTTTCTTCGATGAATGGATGATTAACAGGAACAAGCGAAGCAGCAGCAAGACGACGAGTAACCAGGATTAGGAACGAACCCAGAAATATCAGTGCTACACCGATTTCAATTAAGAACCCATTTTCACCCTTTAAAGTGCTTGGCATGAACATCAAATAAAAGTCGGCCCAGTGTCCTACAATTATAGCGATACATACGATTTTCATGATAATCATCTGGCGCTTAGCATCGCGCGTCATCAATGCCAAGAAAGGGAAAGCAAAATTGATGACCAAATTGCCGTAGAATAACCATGTATAACGACCGTCAAAACCACCGAGACGCTGGTTAAAGTACACCGCTTCTTCAGGAAGATTAGCATACCATATCAGCATGAACTGCGAGAACCATAAGTAGGTCCAGAAGATGCTGAAACCAAACATCAGTTTTCCTAGGTCATGCAAGTGGTTCGAGGTAAGCATGCGCAAGTAGCCTGCCTGCTTAAGGAAAATAGCAATTAGCGTTGTGGCAGCAATACCAGATACCCACCAAGAGGAAAAAACGTACCAGCCAAACAACGTGCTAAACCAATGTACATCAACCGACATCACCCAATCCCAAGCTGCCATTGATGAGGTAACTGCGAACAGTACAAGAAACAGTGCTGCAGTTGTAATACTGGTATGAAAGTAGCCAGTTCCTCCATTCAGGTCCTCTTGTAAAGAAAGCTGACGCAAACGCTGAGAGAAAGTCCACCAAATAAACAAGTAGGACAGCATACGTATGATATAGAATGGCATGTTTAAAAAACCACTCTTACCTGCAATAATATGGTCGTAATTCGCTGACTTAGGGTCCATTATACCAGCATGGGTCCAATGGAAAATGTCATGCCGACCTATAAAGAACACTACCAGCATGATAATACCTCCAGGCAACAGCCAAGCACTAAGCGCTTCATTGATGCGCTTTACCACTACTGACCAGCCTGCATAGGACACGTATTGAATAGCCATGAAGACTGTTCCTACTACTGATATCCCAATAAAAAACACATTGCTATGCCACAGGCTAACCAGCAACCGCTTAGCCCAGATTGGGCTACCTTCATTCTCGGCAGCGTGGCCAGCTGCTGCGGGTAGATGAGTAGATGCTTCGTGATGTCCGCCCCAGCCTAGTATAGCTGCTAACAAACCAATAGCTAGAATAATAACACCAGCTACGATGATAGTAGTGAATGTGCGCTGCACACTCGGTTTCACTTCCAAGTGCTCATTCGCAACAGGTTCGTGATGATGAGTCAGTGTTGCCATAATCAGTCAAAATTACATAGAGCCATTATGGGCTTTTGTGTTACCCTGGCCGGGGGTCTCAGAGCCAGTGTGAGCTTGTGCTTGGCCTTCTGGATTTTGATTATTGCCATCAGTTTGCTGGGAAGCATCACCTGATTCGGCATTGGTGATGGGGGTAGGGCCATTCACTTTAACTACCTTGGGCAAATCAGCAGGGTCGTTATTGATTTGAAGTACGTGAACATACATTGCAATTTTCCAACGCTCTTCAGGATTCACCTGTGAACCATGTGGCATCATTCGGTTACGTCCCCACTCGATAACGTGGAAGATATGCCCATCATTCATCGCTTTATAAGCACCAGACGAGTAATTGGGAACACCTTTAAACTTCAAGCCCACTGGACCCTGACCGTCACCCTTCTCACCGTGGCAATGTTGACAGATGCGCGTGTAAAGCACCTGACCTTCTTCTATATTGGCCTTTGTGTAGGGGTAGGGATTGTGCAATACCCGCTCAGCAATCCGAACACTATCTTTTGGAATGTGGTCGTAATAGTTGAGCTTGCCACGAGGGACAGTTCCTATTGGTGGCGTACGCTGATTAATACCGAAGGCATTAATCTTATTGAAGCTGGTTTGCTTCAACGCTTCGTATGGAATAGACTCGTACATCTCTGGTGCATACTCGACTCCTGGAGCATCAGCTGGAGTAGAGCAGGAACCAAGACCAAAGCTCAGAGAGAGAGAGGCCGCGTACAGCCCATGTTTTAGGGAAGGCGACATCATTAGAATTTAGTCATTTCCTTTTGATTAACTTCACTTGCACCATTAGTACGAAGCAGTTGAGTTAATTGGGGCAATTGTGAACTGTTTTCATCCAGTTCAATAGCCATTACAAATTTGTCGTCTGTTGACCGTGCATCTAATACTGGCGTCTTGATGCGCGGATATAGTTTGCAAATGGTATAGAAGGTAATTACCATACCATGGCAAGTAAAGAATACTGTCAACTCAAAGCTTACTGGGATGAATGCAGGCAGAGCGATATTTGGCTTACCACCAATAATCATTGGCCAGTCAAAACCAAGCATGTAAATCTGCATCCACAGGGCGAAAGCCAAGCCGCACATGCCATAGAAAAAAGCAGCGATAGGTAGGCGTGAACGCTCTATTCCTAGTGCATCGTCTATACCGTGCACTGGGTATGGGGAGAAGACGTCATATATTTTTACTCCAGCACCACGAACGTTATCGATAGCGTGTAATAGCACGTCTTCGTCTTCGAAGATGCCAAGGGCGAAGCGCTTAGTCATGTTTATCGTAGTTTACAGGTGCAGAAGCTGGCACACCAGGTGTAGCAAAGGGTCCGGGCGCAATACGACGGCTTGCCTGCTGTGAACCATCATTAGCACCGCCATAAGTTGGGCCATCATTGACGGTGTACTTCAGAATAGCTTTCACTTCAGCCATGTTGATGACTGGAAAAAACTTAGCGAATAGCAGGAACAATGTGAAGAACAGTCCAATAGTGCCCACATAAATACCTACGTCAATGCGGGTTGGAGAGAACATAGCCCAAGAAGAAGGCAAGTAGTCACGGTGCAACGATGTTACGATAATAACGAAGCGCTCGAACCACATACCAATGTTCACAATGATGGACAAAATGAACGTGAGCACAATGCTATAGCGTACCCGACGGAACCACACCAACTGTGGTGTAATCACGTTACAAGTCATCATACTAGCATATGCCCACCAATAAGGACCAGTAGCACGGTTGATAAAGGCGTACTGCTCATATTCAACCTGTGAGTACCAAGCAATAAAGAACTCCGTGATATAGGCTACCCCTACAATAGAACCTGTTACCATCATGATTTTATTCATGAGCGCAATGTGTTCCAGCGTAATGTAATCTTCAAGCTTGAACACCACACGAGTAATGAGCATAAGCGTTAAAACCATTGCGAAGCCTGAGAAGATAGCGCCAGCTACGAAGTAAGGAGGGAAAATAGTGGTGTGCCAGCCAGGAACTACTGAGGTTGCAAAGTCCATCGATACGATGGTGTGCACTGAAAGTACAAGTGGCGTTGATACACCTGCTAAAATCAATGATACCGTCTCGTAGCGTGACCAATGCTTAGCCGAACCAGTCCAACCCATGCTAAGAAGTGAATAGCTCACTTTTGCAATTTTACCCTTAGCTCGGTCGCGGATGGTAGCAAAGTCAGGAACCAACCCTGTATACCAGAATACCAAGGAAACAGTAAAGTAGGTAGAGATGGCAAACACGTCCCATAGAAGTGGGGAATTGAAGTTCACCCACAAGGAACCAAACGTGTTTTGAAAAGGAAATACCCAGAATGCAAGCCACGGGCGTCCCATGTGCAACACTGGGAACATCGCCGCACAGATTACGGCGAAAATAGTCATTGCTTCAGCTGCCCGGTTAATAGACGACCGCCATTTCTGACGGAACAGCAGTAGTACAGCCGATATAAGCGTACCGGCGTGACCAATACCTACCCACCATACGAAGTTGGTGATATCCCAGGCCCAACCAATAGTTTTATTTAAGCCCCACTCTCCAATACCATACCATAACGTACGATAGACAGAATAAAGGAATACTCCAAGTAGTACCAGTGCTACGCCAAGGGCACTCATCCATCGGATGTTGGGAGCAGCCTCCACCTGGTAGCAGATATCTTGAGTTACGTCGTGGTACGTCTTACCACTCGTGATGAGCGGTTCGCGTACAGGTGATACGTGCTGCATAATGATGAATAGTTAAATACTTATCTCTTGGTACTCAGCTACGTTAAGGCTAGGCATTTTCTTCTTCTGGGAAGAACTCCGAACTCGCATTGCGGATTTTAGTCAAGTACGCAATATTGGGCTGCGTGTTGATAGAATCTAGAACATGGAACGCACGCTCACCGTCTTCACGGCGCAATAGCTGACTGATGCGGGTAGTAGGGTCGCGCATATCGCCAAACAGGATAGCCTCAGTAGGGCAAGATTGAGCACATGCCGGCACAATTTCACCATCTTGCGGACGCCGCTTCTGCTTTTTAGCTTCTAACTTACCTAGCTGAATACGTTGTACGCAGAAGGAGCATTTCTCCATCACCCCACGAGCACGCACAGTTACGTCGGGGTTCAGCACCATACGACCAAGGTCGGTGAACATGTGGCCGTTTACATCCTCAAACTTCTCGTTGGAGTAATAGGAGAACCAATTGAAACGACGAACCTTGTAAGGGCAGTTATTCGCGCAGTAGCGAGTACCTACACAACGGTTGTAGGTCATTTGGTTTAACCCTTCCGAACTATGGGTAGTAGCAAGTACGGGGCATACCGTTTCGCAAGGAGCGTGGTTGCACTGTTGACACAGCATTGGTTGGAAAATCACCTGCGGATTATCCGAAGGGTCTTCCATAGCTGCGTACGTCTTCAGTTTGCCCTCTTTCTCGAATTCGGTCTTATGGTGGTCCGAGCTGTAGTAGCGGTCGATACGCATCCAGTGCATCTCGCGGCGGTTAATAACCTGCTGCTTACCAACTACGGCAATGTTATTTTCGGTCTGGCACCCAATCACGCATGAGCCGCAGCCGATGCACGAGTTGAGGTCAATCGCCATTCCCCAGTGGTGATTGTTATACTGATAATCTTGCCATAGGGAAACTTTGTTAGGCTTCTCAAGACCTTCGGGGGTAGCAATTTTTTCGTACTCTGTTACCTCTTTCGGATTCTCGCGATACTTAGCTAGCGTATTTTCTTGCACTACTTCGCGGCGGTCCATTATAGTATGGTGCGTCTGAGTTTGTGCAATTGGGCTGTTCGCGCCAGTCTTCTTTAGGGTAACATTATTGGTATAGATAATTCCGTCCGTTCCTATTTGTGCCAGTGGATAAGCATTCTCTCCTACTGCGTTACCTACTTTGCCTGCCATTGTACGGCCATAACCAACCGCAACACTAACAGTACCTTCGGCTTGTCCTGGCTGGATAAGAACCGGTAAATCAATTGTAATGCCATTAGCAGTGACACTCAACACGTCACCCTGCTCCCATTTATTTTCGTCTTTCACTGCCATGCTACGAGGTACAGCAACGTAGTTGCCCCAAGTAGCTTTTGAAACTGGGTCAGGTAGCTCTTGTAGGAACGGATTGTTAGCTTCTGAAGAGCCTTCGCCAACACCTACCTTCTCGTAAAGTGCTAGCTCAACTGAGCCTGCAGGAGCCGAGGCAGACCTACGTAAACGGCTAATCGCTTCTGCTACCCCTATGGCTGGGGCAATAGGTGCTGGTGCAGCAACTAATGCTGTACCCGTAGCGACACCGTCATGGACTACTTTGTCCCAAGCCGCTTGGAAGCCATTAGCACCAATTATACCACGCCAGCCTTCTTTCATGAAGTCGTAGTAATGCTGCTGCGAACCACTCCAGCGCAGAAAGCTTTCCTGCCCTTGGCGAGTTTGGAAAATTGGCGTGATAGCCGGTTGAGCAAGGCTCAAGTATCCTTTCTTGGGTTCGTAGTCATTCCAAGATTCCAACCAGTTACTATCCGGAGCTTGATACTGGCAGAGTGAGCCTGTTTCGTCAAGACGGTCATTAAGCGATACGCTCAATGCCGTTTTTGCAATACCAGCCTTTATTTGGGCCCCTTGCGGGTGGTTGTATACCGGGTTAGCATTGTAGAAGAACACCGCGCTTATCGCACCACTGTTCAAGTCGCGTACAAACTGTGCCATGCGCACATCATCACCTTGACGCAAATACGAGGGATTGGTTAAGTCAATCGTCGTACCAACACTACCTAAGCTCTCGTTAATAGCTGCCACTACTGTTTGGATAGCTGGGTCGTTTGACCCGGCCACTACCAAAGCAGCACCTCTATTAGCCTTTAGCTCGTTCGCAACGGCAAGTACTTGCTTTCTAGCCTTATCTGGCAAGGCAGGGGCAGTGCCACCGCCAATGATAGCATTATACAGGGATAGTGCCACTGCTCCCATCTCCGATGGTTTCACCGGTACCCGCACATCGGCGTTACTACCCGTCAAAGATAGCGCTGTCTCGAATTGAATATGGCGCGACATGGTGCGCTTACCAGTATTCACTTTACGGTTGACAATATATTGATTAGCATATTCAACCGGTGAAATCCAGGTACCAAGGAAATCAGCGCCGAGGCTAACAATTACATTGGCCTTGCTGAAGTCAAATGCTGGCAACACACCTCCGTTAGCTTGGCGAAGAGCCGAGGCGGAGTTAACATCATACATGATGTGGTCAACGTTGCGGTAGCGACTTGTAAAAGCAGCAATAGCACGTTTCGTGCTCGGGCTAATGATTGTCGGCGATACGATAGCAATTCTACCCGTGGCACTAGCTAAGCCAGTTTGGATAGCGCGGTCAACAGCATCTATTTCAGCTTTTTTCCCTTTAATAGCAAAATGCTGCAAGCGACCACCATCGTAAGGGGTAAGAATCGCAGCTTGACCCCGAGCAGACAAGCCACCTCGCGTTATAGGTGACTCAGGATTACCCTCTAGCTTAATTGGACGGCCATCGCGGTTTTTTACTAGGACTGCATTGTAATCAGAACCAGTGAAATACGTAGATGCGTAGTAATTTGAAATAGTCGGGTCTATTTCTTCCGGCTTATTAAGATAGGGAATTGCTTTGCGCACCGGCGTCTCGCAAGACGCCAATGTAGCAGCAGCTACCCCAAAGCCCATTAATTTCAGAAAATCACGACGTGGAGCTACTGAAGCATCTTCAGCTTCACCAGCGCGGCTTTCTTTCACCGGTAGAAAGTCAGGAAACTCGGCGAAGGCTTTTTTAGCAAACTCCGGCGAATTATCCAGCTCTTCAATTCCCTTCCAGTATTTCATTTTATAAGCGTGAGATATGAGGGGTAGGACGAAGAAGAAGCAACTAAGTAAACCAGATGCTTAAAATTGGTTAGTTGCTTCTTCTTTATACCAATACCCGATATCTAATCTAAATGACGTAGTAAAAATTACAGCTTAGTAGTGACACTTCGAGCACTCAGTACCACCGTTCGACGATACTGTGAATGGTACTGCGTTATTAGACTTATCGTGTAGTTTCACGAGGTTGTCGTAATAAGCGTTGCCTTTAGTATTGAGCGGCGTTTCGCGGTGGCAGTTGATGCACCAGCCCATAGTAAGCGGAGAGTACTGATACACTACTTCCATATTCTGGATGGGACCATGGCAAGTCTGGCACTGAATACCGCCTACTTGGGTGTGCTGCGAGTGATTGAAGTAAGCGAGGTCAGGCAGGTTATGCACCCGTACCCATTGTATAGGCTGCTTGCGTTCGATAGCACGGTATATTTTCTTGATTTCGGGCGACTCTGTTTTAATCTGCGAGTGGCAGTTCATACAAATGTTAGCCGAAGGAATGTTAGCAGACTTTGCTTTGTAGACCGACGTGTGGCAGTAAGCGCAGTTAATGTTGTTAACGCCAGCGTGCAGCTTATGTGAGAAAGCAATTGGCTGCGTAGGCTGGTAGCCTTGCGTGAGGCCAACTGCCATAACGCTCTGCACCCCAGCATAGAGCAACGCTAAAGCAGCTACTACCCCTACAATGCCTCGCAGCACGGGCGACTTATAAAGCCCAGCCCAGTCGAAGCGCTGCTCCAGAATCTCAATATCACGGCCATCAAGGTCTTTACGACCACCCAGCACGTCCTTCATCAGGTTAGCGATGATAACGAGCGTCACCACTAGTACAATCAATACTACAACGAGAACGATGAGGAGAATGTCGGCATACTTGCCGGCCCCAGCACCTGCGCCTCCTGCTGCTCCAGCATCTTGGCCATCAGCAGTGGCTGCGTTGCCTGCTGTTGGTCCACCAGTTGCAGCAGTTGCCTGTCCTTCTTGCGAAGTAATCCAAGCCATGATGCTAGTTATCTCCTTATCGCTCAACCCGAACGAGGGCATTTGCTGCTTACCGTTCTCGTTGAACAGCTTTACAGCATAATCATCGCCACTTGCCACAACTTTGGCAGAGTTTTTGACCCAAGGAATTATCCAGGAAATGGGACGGCGCTTGGTGATGCCGGACAGCGCCGGGCCAACCACTTTTTCATTTACTGCGTGGCACTGCGTACAGTTACTCTTAAACAGCGCATCGCCAGCGGCAATTTCAGCGGCATCGCCTCCACCGGCGGCAGTGGCCGGAGCCGCGCCTGCTGTGCCACCAGGCGTAACGCCTTGCTTAGTTACTGTAGCTGCCGTAGTGGCATTCTGAGCAGAAGCGGAGCCCGCTAGTGCCAGAAATAATGCTAGCACCCAATAGCTGGTGCGTGATAGAAAGCTATTCATCATCTAAACGGACCGATAAAACGGAGTGCGGGCGTGCCCTTTCCGGGGCACAAATGTAGGCTAGGAATTATGGGCGGCAAAGGTAGAAAAGGCATTTTCAACCCTTAAGACCTTATTTGTAATCATGCTAAATAGGCCTCTTACGGCATCTTGTTCGCCATTGTACGTGGTGACTCCCTTACTAAGATATTGATTACTGGGCAAATCGACAACTACTAGAGGTATTCAAAGAACTGTCTCACTTAAACTCAGAAAATCAACACCCGTCATCCGAACCATCAAGTGAGAAGTAGAAGTTTCAAAGTTCTGTTTTTCTCTGCAATAAGTATTTACTGTTGGTAATGTGTTGGAAAATCAGTACCTTTGCCCCCCAATTCATATTTTTCACTACATAAATCAACCCCGTCAATGGACGTAAGAAATTACGAGACGGTCTTCATCCTTACCCCCGTGTTGAACGAGGGCCAGGTGCAAGAGACGGTCGAGAAGTTCTCGCAGGTGCTTAAGGAAAATAGCGCCGACCTCATTTCTACTGAAGCCTGGGGCCTGCGCAAGCTGGCGTATCCTATTCAGAAGAAATCCACTGGCTACTACTTTACCCTGACCTATAACGGGTCGGGCAATATTGTGGATGTGCTGGAACTGGCATTTCGCCGCGATGAGCGGATAATCCGCTTTTTGACTACGGTGCTCGACAAGCACGCTGTGACGTACAATGAGCGCCGTCGCAACGGTGAGATGAACCAGCAGCGCGCGCCCAAGGAAACCGAAGCAGTAGCTCAGTAACCATTTAGTAAGCAACCCGATGGCTACGCCGAACAACCGCAACAACGACCGCAACAACGGCAACAAGCCCGTTGACACGCGCAACAAGTACTGCCGCTTCAAGAAGAACGGCATCAAGTACGTGGACTACAAAGACCCAAACTTCTTGCTGAAGTTTGTGAACGAGCAGGGCCGCTTGCTACCCCGGCGCATCACTGGCACCAGCTTGAAGTTTCAGCGCAAAGTGGCTCAGGCCGTGGCGAAAGCCCGCCACCTGGCTCTGATGCCTTACGTAGCTGACGCCCTTAAATAAAATTATGAATGAGGAGTTATGAGTCATGAATTACCTGAGTTGCTCGCTGAGTAGCTCATAGTTAATGACTTATAAGTCCTAATTTCACATCTGACATGGAAATCATCCTGAAAGACGACGTTAAGGGGCTCGGCTACAAGAACGACCTCGTGACAGTGAAGCCGGGCTACGGCCGCAACTACTTGTTGCCCCAAGGCTTGGCTATGCTGGCTGACAAATCGGCTAAGAAAATTGTAGCTGAGAACGTGCGCCAAGCAGCTCACAAAGCTGAGAAAGTAAAGACTGACGCGCAAGTAGTAGCTGACCAAGTTGGTGACCAAGTGTTTGACCTGCCGGCCAAGGTGGGCGAGACTGGCAAAATCTTTGGCCGCGTAACTACGCTGCAACTCGCTGAGGCTTTGAAGAATAAAGGCATTGACGTAGACCGCAAGCGCCTGAGCTTTGACCAAGAGCCTGCTACGGCTGGCGACTACACTGCTACGCTGAACCTGCATAAGGAAGTAAAGCACACCGTGCGCTTCCGCGTAGTAGCAGCTTAGCTACTAGCTGCTACTACCCCTTGAAGACGCCCTGCCGTAAGGTGGGGCGTCTTTTTTTGAGCCTACCTTTGTAGTTCATGTTTCGGACTGATTTAACTATTGCGCCGCAAGAGCGGCAACTAAGTCGCACGGCGCGCGTGCTAACGGTGGGCTCGTGCTTTGCCGATAGCATCGGCGAGCGACTACGGCTGAGTAAGGTACAAACACTGGTAAATCCTTTTGGTACGGTGTTTCAACCTCTGGCGCTAGCGCAGCTGCTACGGGTAGCAGCGGGCGAAGAGCAGGATTGGCAACAGCACCTAGTGGAGGCGCGCGGCCGCTGGCAAAGCTTTGATTTTCATAGCACTATTGGAGCTGAGTCACCAGTCGAGCTGCTACAACTGATAAGTAGTACTGTGCAGCGCGTGGGTGAGTTTGTGCGCACGGCTGATACCGTAGTACTGACCCTTGGAACGGCTTGGGCATACCGCTTACGCGAAACCGGCGAGCTGGTGAGCAACCTGCATAAGCTACCTGCTGGCCTGTTTGAGAAAGAGCTGCTAACGGCCGACGAGATTGTGAATGCATTGGCAGAGGTGCACTCATTACTAAGGCGCGTTAACCCTAGCATTCGCATTGTGCTAACGGTAAGTCCAGTGCGCCACATCAAGGACACCTTGCCGCTTAATGCAGTGAGCAAGTCGGTATTGCGCGTGGCTTGCCACTTCTTAAGCGAGCTATTGCCAGAGGTGAGCTACTTTCCGGCTTACGAGCTGCTGACCGATGAGCTACGCGACTACCGCTTTTATGCGGCCGATATGCTGCACCCATCAGAAGTGGCAGAGGACTACATTTGGGACCGCTTTGCACGAACGTATTTCGACGCCGATTTTGGGCGTTTCCGTAAGGAATGGGCTGCCGTTCGGCAATCGCTGGGCCACCGCCCACTATACGTCGGCGCACCGGAACACCGCAATTTCCTGGACCAAACCCGCGAGCGGCTGGAGCGACTAGCTACCCAAGGTGTGGATGTGCGCCAGGAGCTGCGTGAGGTACAGCGCCAACTTGCCGCCCTACCCCCTCCCCGATTGGTAAGGGTGCCTCACGTACAACCAGAAGATGACGAAGAGCGCATTGATATTGGGCAAGTTTCGGTGACTGAGGCGGTGGCGCCTACTCCTACCCAGGCAGCCGACCCGGAAGTAACGCAGCCGGAGCGCCGGAACGACGGCCGGCGGAATGGCCGAAATGGCCGCCGCAATGAACGTGATGGCCAAAACCGGCCTGCCGAAACGTCGAGCGAAGTGCCTGCCACGATGCGCGAGGAGCTATTGCCAACGGAGGCCCACCAGGCTGATGAGTTGCTCGAAGAAATGGTGGCTCCGACTGAGGAACTGTTGGCTCAGCCCGAAGCTGAAATGCTGGCGACGGAGGAAATAGCTGGTTACCCGGCCAAAAAGAAAAAGCGGCGCTCGCGCGGCGGGGCCAAGCGCACCGCGCGTAAAAACGCGGCACGCCTAGCGGCTGAGCAAGAGTCTAATCAGACTGAGCCTCTAGCAGAAGCTGAGTTGGCGCAGGAAACCGTTGGGTTTATGGCGGAAGCGCTACTAGCTGAGCTAGTGGTGCCTGCTACGGAGGCTGAACCAGTTGAAATACCAGAAATAGCTGAGGTTACCGAAGCTATCGAAACTGCGCTGACGGCGGGCGCAACACCTCCCGCCGAAGCACCAGCGGGGCCACGCAAGCGTGGTACTGGCCCTACCCCTAAAAAATCGAAGGTTATCACAAAGTCGGGCTTGGTTAAGCGCGGCCAGCGTACTGGCTTGTATCGAGCGCAAGCGCCCGATGCAGAGGAGCCTTCGGCTGCGCTGCCAGAACCTGCGTCAGCGCCCATTATTTCTCCGCCTATTATTCCTGAAGTCCTGCTTGAGCGGCCTACTGCTGATGTAGCTATGATGCTGGAGCCTAGCTCACTAGTACCATCCGAACTCCCAGCTGTGACCACTACGCTAGCTACTCCGACTCCAACAACCGAGCCTAGGCCTGACGAGACAATGAACGCGGGCTCCAAGCCTAAGCGTGGGCGGCCTAAAGCGGCGGCTGCCAAACAGAACGCCCCAGCACCGACTACCGAGGAGCCGGCTGCCGGTCCAGCCGAAGTATCTGCCGCTACCCCTGCCAAAAAGACTGCTGCTCGCAAGAGCAAACCAGCCGCGCCGAAAAAAGCTTCTGCCAAGCCAGCCGCCACTCGGCGGGGCCGACCACCAGGGGCGAAAACACCGCCTTCCAGCACTGATACGCCAGCTACTTAATTTTTCTAAAACCCAGCCCAATCGGCTGGGTTTTGTTTTACCTAGCTCACTATTTATGTCTGCCACTTCCTTCCTAAAGTCAGGGCCGGTCCCTACCCCCCCTGCCAACCGACTGGCTCAGGAAACCAGCCCTTATCTACTGCAGCACGCCCACAACCCTGTGGACTGGTACCCATGGGGGCAGGAAGCACTGGCACGGGCCCAGGCCGAGCAGAAACCTATGATTGTGAGTATCGGCTACGCGGCCTGCCACTGGTGCCACGTTATGGAGCGCGAGTCGTTTGAGAATGAGGGGGTAGCGCAGGTGATGAATGCGCACTTTGTGTGCATCAAGGTTGACCGGGAAGAACGGCCCGATGTGGACCAGATTTATATGAACGCGGTGCAGGCGATGGGACTGCAAGGTGGCTGGCCGCTGAATGTGGTGCTGACGCCTGAGGCAAAGCCGTTCTATGGCGGCACGTATTTTTCGGCTGGCAACTGGGTGCAGCTGCTCGAAAGTATTGCCCAAGCCTACGCGGGCGAGTACCGGGCCGAGCTAGACAATTCGGCCGAGCGCTTTGCCCAGGCAATACAGGCTAGTGAGCTCGCGAAGTATGGCACTGCCAGCCCGACGCCCGGCGCGATAGTAAGCGAAGAAGAGTTCAAGCTGTTAATTTGCAACTTAACTCAACGCTTTGACTATGAGCGTGGCGGCACCAACCGGGCGCCGAAGTTTCCCATGCCAAGCATCTGGCGGTTTTTGCTACGAGCTCATCATATCTCGGGTAGCCAGCAGCTACTCAATCAGGTTATTCTAACGCTGCGCGAACTGGCCTGGGGAGGCATCTACGACCAGGTAGGTGGCGGCTTTGCCCGCTACTCGGTAGATGCGGAGTGGCTGGTGCCGCATTTCGAGAAAATGCTGTATGATAATGGTCAGCTGCTCAGCCTATACAGCGAGGCGTATCAAATCACGCCAGACCCACTTTATCGCGAAGTAGTGTTCCAGACGGTGGCCTGGGTGCGGCGAGAGCTTACCAACCCGGAAGGTGGTTTCTACTCGTCGCTCGATGCTGATAGTGAGGGCGAGGAAGGCAAGTTTTACGTTTGGACCAGGGAAGAGCTACAGCAGATTTTGGGCGAAGAAGAGCACTTAGCGGCGGCTTACTACAACTGCACGGGGGTAGGGAATTGGGAGCATGGGCGCAACATTCTGCATCGGCGGCAGCCAGACGCTGACTTTGCGCAGGAACATGACCTGGAGCCGCAGGTGCTGGCCGAGCTTGTGCACGGCTGGCAAAAGAAGCTGCTAGCAGCCCGTACGCACCGCACTCGTCCTGGCTTGGATGACAAGGTATTAACCGGCTGGAACGCGCTTATGCTGAGCGGCCTGGTAGCTGCCTACCGAGCTTTTGGTGAAGCTGAGCTGCTGGAGCTGGCCTTGCGCAACGCGGTGTTTTTGCAGGAAAACTTACGGGCAGGGCCGCGCCTCTACCG
>CALMOO010000415.1:0-1827 GCA_937871705.1 uncultured Hymenobacter sp. | reverse complement strand
GAGAGTTGGCTACGCGAGGCAGAGACGCTGACGGTCTACGTGCTCGACAATTTCTTTGACCCCGCCGAGCAGCAGTTTTTCTATACCGATGCCAGCGCCGAGCCGCTCATTGCCCGCAAGAAAGAGTTGTTCGATAACGTTATTTCCAGCTCTAACTCGGTGATGGCGCACAACCTACTGCGCTTGGGCCGGCACGCAGAAAACGCTCAGTACCAAGAGTTGGCAGCGGCCATGCTCGGCCAAGTGCAGGCACTGGTAGCCAATGAGCCCCAACACCTTACTAATTGGGGCAGCCTGTACGTGGCACTATTACGGCCAGGTGCCGAAGTGGCTTTGGTGGGGCCAGAGGCCGAAGCGTTTCGGCGCGAGTTGAGCCGGCACTTTTTGCCTAACGATGTGCTGACCGGTGGGCTGGCAGCCAGCGACTTGCCTTTGCTGCAAGGCCGCGGCAACGATACCACAACCACCATCTACGTGTGCCGCAACCGCGCGTGCCAGCTGCCGGTGCACTCGGTAGCCGAGGCGCTGGCACAGCTCGGGCTAGCTCAACAATAAGGCATTCTTGAGCAACTTGCGCGGGGCCGCCGTGGTTATCTTTACTATTCGCCTGTGCTAGCTATTACCTGTGTCGCTTACGTTTGAATTTGCTTCGCCTACCCCCGCCCCAATGGCTATGCCCGACCGGGTGACGCTGTTTGTGGACGTGATTTTGCCCCTACCCCTGCCCAAGCTCTACACCTACCGGGTGCCGTATGAGCTGAACGACAACGTGGTAATCGGCGGGCGGGTCATCGTGCAGTTTGGGGCCAAGCGCACGCTGAGCTGCATTGTGGCGGCCGTGCACGAAACGCCGCCCAAGGAGTACCAGGCCAAATACATTCTGGAATTTATCGACGATGCGCCCGTGGTGACTCAGCCACAGCTAAAGCTATTTCGCTGGATGGCGGAGTATTACATGTGCACGCTGGGCGAGGTTATCAACGCTGCTCTGCCCGCGGCGCTCAAGCTCAGCTCCGAGTCGCGCATTCAGCTGCACCCGGCGTATGTGGCCGAGGGCAGCCCCTACCCCCTCGATGAGAAGGAAGCCCGCATAGTAGAGAACTTACGCAGTGAAGATGGCAAGGCGCTGACCTTTACCGAAGTAGGCGACCTGTTGGGCATTGCCTCATTTCACAAGGTTATTAAGTCTTTGATGCAGAAAGACATCATCTTTCTGTTTGAGCAGCTTTCGGATAAGTACTCGCCCAAAGTGGTGAAGAAAGTACGCTTAGCGCACCACTTGGTATCGATGGCGGCGGTAGAGCAGCTGTTTGAACAGCTGGCCACCAAACCCAAGCAGGTTGATGTGCTGCTGAAGTACTTGCAGCGTGTGCCGGTGCACCACAATGAGCATCTCAACCACCAAGGCATCGAAAAAGCGGCGCTGACCAGCTCGCCGCATTTGTCGCCTTCGGCAGTCAACACGCTGATAAAGAACGGCGTGCTAGAGCAATTCGACCAGATTGTATCGCGCTTTCCGCTGGAGGAAAATCCGTTGGCGCAAATGCCTTTCCAGCTCAGCGAGGCCCAAGCCACGGCCCGCGATGAAGTGATGAAGCTCTTCGGCCAGAAGAATATCGTGCTGCTGCACGGCGTTACGGGCTCGGGCAAAACTGAGATTTACATCGACCTGATTCGGCAGGCGATGGATGGCGGCGGGCAGGTACTGTACCTGCTGCCCGAGATTGCGCTTACGGCCCAGATTGTAACGCGGCTCATGCGGGTGTTCGGCTCGCGGCTGGGCGTGTACCACTCCAAGTTTTCAGACAATGAGCGGGTAGAAGTGTG
>CALMOO010000414.1 GCA_937871705.1 uncultured Hymenobacter sp. | reverse complement strand
GTTCGGTGAAGGTGTACTCGGGCAGCACGCTGCTCACGGAGGGGGTAGACTACCAGGTTTTTTACGACCAGGCCAAGGTTAAAATCCTGAATACGGCCTACCTGAACTCGGCCAACGAGCTACGGATAACCTTCGAGAAAAACGCGCTGGTGCAGGTGCAGCCGCGCAAGCTGGTGGGCGCACGCTTCGACTACGCCGTCAATAAGGACGTGAGCTTTGGGGGCACGGCTATGCACATTCTGGAAAACCAGGCGCCTGGCATCAACCGCGTGAACATCGGCGACGAGCCAGCCAACAACACCATTCTGGGCGCCGACATGAGCCTGCGCAAAGACAGCCGCGTGCTGACCAAGCTGGTCGACATGCTGCCCATTGTCTCGACTAAGGAGGTTTCGACGGTGGCCTTTACCGGCGAGGTGGCCAAGCTCATTGCGGGCCAGGCGCAGCTGGGGCAGGGCGAAAACGGCGTGAGCTACATCGACGACTTTGAGAATGCCCGCACGCCCTACACGCTGGGCGGGCTGGCCTCGATTCCGGCGTGGCGGCTGGCTGCTACCCCCGCTCCCATCGCGGGCAGTGTTACGGGGCTGAACTACAACTTCCGGCGCGGCAAGCTGGCCTGGTACACCGTAGACCAGACCTACTATACGGGCGGCTCCAGCGTGCCCGGCATCTCGGGCGATGCACTCACCAACCACTACACGCGGGGCATTCCGCGCAATGAGATTTTCCCTAATAAGGACCTGGGCGCCACCGGCAACGGCTACGAGTACACGTTTGACCTGGCGTACTATCCCGGCGAGCGCGGGCCATACAACTATTCGCCGGGCGTCTCGGCTGATGGTCAGCACTTCGCTGATGGTACGAGTCCATCGGCTAATGCAAGCCGTTTTGGGGGCATCTCGCGGGCCATCACCTTTGATACCGACTTTGACAATGCCAACGTTGAGTACCTGGAATTCTGGATGCTGGACCCCTTTATTGGGGGGAAAAACGGCCAAATAGTTGATTCGCAAAACCCGGTCACGACTCGCGCCGATGATAAAGTTGGCGGCGACTTGATATTGAACCTGGGCAACGTGAGCGAAGATGTGCTGAAAGACAGCAACCAGCACGAGTTTGAGAACGGCCTACCCACCCCTTCCGACACTAACCCGGCAGACGAGACACAGCCAACTATTTGGGGCCGGGTTACTACTCAACAGTTCCTGACGGATGCCTTTAACGGGTCGCCGGGCGCCCGGGCCAGCCAGGACGTGGGCCTCGATGGCATTAATGATGCTGATGAGCAGGCAAAATTTGCTACAATACCGGGGCCGTTCAGTGGCTTGGCCGACCCATCGGGCGATGACTTCCGCCACCACCTCGACCCGAGCTACGACCAGGGCACCCAGATACTGGGCCGCTACAAGAACTACGATAACTACGAAGGCAACTCGCCCGAAAACTCGCAGCTCAGCAGCACCGCCTACCCCGACAAAGAAGACCTGAACCGCGACAACGTGGTGCAGGACACCGAGCAGTACTACGAGTACCCGATGCACCTGACGCCGGGCAACCTCAACATCGGCCAGAATTACATCATTGACCGGGTAATCGCGCCGGTGGCTACCAGCACGAGCGGTGAAACTGTGACGTGGTACCAGTTCCGCATTCCGGTGCGCCAGTACCAGCGGGTGCAGGGCAACAATGGCCAGCCGTTTGGCTTCAAGAACATCCGGTTTATGCGCCTCTACATGACGGGCTGGCAGCAGCCGGTGGTGCTACGCATGGTGCAGCCGCAGTTCGTGGCCAACCAGTGGCGCCAGTACCTCAACCGCATCTCGGACCCTAACCTGGGTTTGAGCCAGCAGCTGACTGATGCCGACGCATTTAACATCTCGACGGTGAGCGTAGAGGAAAACGGCTTGGTGAGCAACGTCGGTGCGGCGCCTGGCTCGACGCCCTCCATCCCCTACACGCCGCCGCCCAACATTGTGCGCGATGTAGAGTATGGCTCAACTGCCGTGGCGCGCCAGCAAAACGAGCAGAGCCTGCGCCTGTGCGTAGAAAACCTGCGCGATGGCTATGCCAAAGCTGCTTATAAGAATCTTACCATCAACATGCTGCGCTACAAGCACCTGCGCATGTACCTGCACGCCGACTCGCAGGACCCTAACACCCTCGCCGACGCGGCCCGTGGCGACTCGGTGCGGGCCTTCATTCGTATCGGCACCGACTACGCCCAGAACTACTACGAGTATTCCCTACCCCTCACATTCACGACGGCTGGCCAAACCACGCAGACCGATGTGTGGCCTCAGGCTAATAATATTGATGTCGCTTTCCAGGACTTTATCGATGCCAAGTCGGAGCGCAACATTGCGGGCGCCAGCCTGACCTTGCCCTACGTGAAGCGGTTGGCCAATGGCCGCATCATTACCATCGTGGGCAACCCCGACTTCTCGCAGGTGCAGGGCTGCATGATTGGTATTTTGAACCCGGTGCACGCTGGCAATACGGCTTCCAAAACCTTGTGCTTGTGGGCCGATGAGTTCCGGGTATTTGACTTTGAAAACCAGGGCGGCTGGGCCGCCAACGCCCGCCTGAACGTGAAGCTGGCCGACCTGGCCAACCTTACGGCTACGGGCTCCTTTATCGGCGTGGGCTTTGGAGGCTTGCAGGATAAGGCGCAGCAGCGCTCGACCAGCGACGTGCTGCGCGGCGACTTGAACGCCACCGTAGCCGCCGACAAGTTCCTACCCCCCCAACTGCACCTCAAGGTGCCGGTGCTGCTGCAGGCGAGCACCCAAACCAGCACGCCCCAATACGACCCACTCGACCCAGATACCAAGCTCGACCAAAGCCTGCTAAAGTTTAAGGAAGCTGACCGGGCCGCCTACCGCAACCTGGTGGTAGACCGCACCACCAGCCGCAGCCTCTCGGTGCTAAACGTGCGCAAGGAACGCGCCCCCACCAAGACCAAAGTGCACCCCTGGGATATTGAGAACGTGGCCGTTAGCTACGCCATCACGGAGCGCACCCACACCGACATCAACACGGCCCGTGACTACAGCCGCTCGTACACGGCGGCGCTGGCCTACGTGTACCAATCGGCGCCGCGCAGCATTACGCCGTTCAGCACGGTGAAGGCGCTCGACAATCCTTACCTCAAGATTTTCAAGGAAGTTAACTTCTCGCCGCTGCCCAGCCGCTTCTCGTTCCGCACCGACCTCGACCGGCGCTACAACGAGCGGTTTTTGCAGCGCGTGACTGAGCCCGGCACCTTGCCCAGCACGGCCGGCATCGCGGGCGTGTTCTATAAGTCGTTCTACATCAACCGCGTCTACGACATGCGCTGGGACATCACCAAGGCGCTGGCCCTGGACTATACGGCCAATAACCGGGGGGTAGTAGATGAAGGCGTCGGCCAATCTATCGGTAACAGCGCCGAAGCGCAGGCCAACCAGGCCATGATTCGCCAGAACCTGCTGCGCGGCGGCCGCACCACCAACTTCGACCAGACCATCGCGGCCACCTACCGCTTGCCCATCGACAAGTTTCCGCTCACCGACTGGATTTCGGCTAACGTGCGCTACTCGGCCCGCTACAGCTGGCAGGCGGCCTCCACGGCCCTGCGCGTGCGGGCCAACCCCACCAACCCCGACATTTCCGATACCACCACGGTTAAGCTCAACTTGGGCAACACGGTGCAGAACAACGCCGAAATCAGCGCTGATGGCAAGATTGACCTCGTAAAATTGTATAACAAGGTCAAGTTCTTAAACATCATTAACAACGCGCCGCCGCCCGCACCGCGCCCCCAGCCCAATCCGCTGGCGCCGAACGCCGCCCCTACCCGTCCCCAAATGGCTGTGAAGGATACCGCTCGCAAAGACCCGTTGCGTTTTGTGAAAGCGGCCCTACGCGCCGTGATGACGGCGCGCTCCATCAACTTCACCTACGCACACTCTAACGGCACGCTGCTGCCGGGCTACCTGCCCAATACCCGCTTCTTTGGCCTGACCGACAATGGCTCGGGCAGCTTTGCCAATCTGGCACCGGGTATTCCGTTCATCTTGGGCCAGCAGTCGAGCCTGCAGCAGCTTTACCAAAAGGCCACGCGCAACCATTGGTACACCGATTCGAGCCAGTACCTGAACACGCCGCTGAGCTCTATTTTGACCGATAATATCACGGCGCGCACTACGCTGGAGCCTTTCCGAGGCTTCAACATTCAGCTGGATGCGCGCTGGCAGCGCACCAAAAACAACGAGGCCTACTACCGCCGCACCATCGACACGACTTCGGCGGCTTTTCTGACCAGCGGGTACTTGCAGGCGGTGCACAACGAAAATGTCCAGAACCTGCTGCCACAGGCCTTGGGCACGGGGTCGTTCAGCGCCAGCACCATCACCATCCAGACGCTGTTTGGCGATTTGGGCGCCAACGGGGAAACTAGCAAAGCCTTCGACCGCTTTGTGCAAAACCGGCGCTTTGTACAGGAAAAGCTGCAAGCTTCCAACCCAGCCCGGACGTTAACTACTGGCACGGGCTCGACTAACACTACGACTACGGTGGGCCTGTACAGCTACAACTCGCAGGAAGTGTTGATTCAGAGCTTCTTGGACGCCTACCACGGCAAGTCGTCGGAGGGCTACGAGGCCAAGAAATTCAATCCATTTAGCGTGATTCCGCTGCCCAACTGGCGGCTCGAATACAACACGTTAACCGACTTGCCAGGCATCCGCGACGTGTTTCGCTCGTTCCGGATTAACCACGTGTACTCGTCGGTGTACACGCTAGGCGGCTACACCACCACCACTGGCTACTCCAGCGCGCCTGACCTCCCCTACCTGCTAAACAGCACCGGCCAGTACGTGCCGTACTACGTAATCGGGCAGGTGAGTATCTTGGAAAGTCTGGCGCCGCTCATCGGGGTTAACTTCCAGACGGTGAACAACGTGACGGGTAATATTCAGTACAACACCAGCCGCGCCGTGGCCCTGAACACCACCAATGCCCAAATAACTGAGCTGCACACTACGGAGCTGGTTATTGGCATGGGCTACGCGGCCACTGGCTTCAAGCTGCCCTTCCGGGTGGGCGGCGAGCAGCGCACCCTCAAGAACAACCTTTCGGCCCGCCTCGACCTGAGCATCCGCGACAACACGACTATTCAGCGCAGCATCCTCAACTCAGTTGACCCCGTGCCAGCTCTGGCTGACAACCCCACCGGCGGCATCACGGGTGACCCTGGCATCTCGACTTCTCAGATTACAAACGGCGCTTTGCAGGTGCAGCTGCGCCCCACCATCGACTACCTGCTCAACGCCCGGCTCAACCTGCAGTTTTACTTTACCCAAACCATTACGCAGCCCCGCGTGAGCAATGCCTTCCGCAACGCCACCACCGAGGGCGGCTTGCAGCTGCGCTACAGCCTACAATAGTGAATGCGCGAGGGAGAGAATTGGCAAGTGACAAAAAAGCTGGCACGAGCCTACAGACCACCGCGCTGTACTTTTGCGATTACTTGCCAACTTACTCCCTCGCACATTCACTCATTCACTTATTGTAAAATGAATCTCCCCGCCACGCTACAGTATACCAAGGACCACGAATGGATTCGCATTGAAGGCGACGTGGCGTACATCGGCATTACCGACCACGCCCAGCGCGAACTTGGTGATATCGTGTACGTTGACATTGATACGCTTGACAAGGACATTGCGCAGCACGACGTATTTGGCACGGTAGAGGCCGTCAAGACAGTTTCCGATTTGTACAGCCCCATCAGCGGCACCGTGCTCGAAGTGAATACCAAGCTGGCCGACGCGCCCGAAACCGTGAACGCTGACCCGTATGGCGACGGCTGGATTATCAAGATGTCGGTGCAAAATCCTGCCGAAATTGAAGGCCTGCTCTCGGTAGAAGCGTATGGTGAATTAATCGGCGCCTAACCGTTCCCTACCCCCTCCTTAGTTTAGGAACGTCATGCTCGGACCGGCTTCAGCATGACGTTCTTTTTTTGCCGCCTTATTTCTTGGCCAGCGCCATGCCTTCCTCCTCCACTTCTAAGCCCTACGCCGCCCTACCCCTGCTGTGGGCCGCCATCATGCTGGTGCTCACCCTGACGCCGGCCAACGAAATGCCGCGCACGCCCGAGTGGAAGCTGCTTTCGTTTGATACCGCCGCCCACGCGGGTGTGTTTGCCGTACTGGCCGCCCTGAGTTGGTTTTCGCTGCGGCGCCAAATTCGCTGGCCGAGCTTGGCCCGCCAGGCCGGCGCAGTGGTGCTGCTGGGCTGCGTGCTGTTTGGTGCCCTCATCGAGGTGCTCCAATACGTGATGCACCTAGGCCGCCACGCCGAATGGACCGACCTGCTCGGCGACAGTATCGGGGCGGCGCTGGCGCTGCTCCTCGTAGGGGGCGGCTGGCGCTGGTGGCACCGAAGCCGCTTGGCGACCTCGCTCATCCTGCTGCTACTCTTGAGTAGCAGCCTTTTTTTTGCCTACCCCCTCCGCGCCCAAGAACCTGACCTGACCCGCGCCCGGCGCACCATCGAGGTGCTGGCTTCGCCCAAAATGCACGGCCGCGGCTACGTGCAGCAGGGCGAGCACCTAGCGGCAGCTTACCTGCGTGGCCGGCTGCACCAGCTGGGTTTGCAGCCACTGGCACCGGACTACACGCAGCCGTTTACGTTGGATGTGAATACATTTCCGGGGGAAATGAAGCTTGAGGCCAGTGATAAGCCCTTATTTCAGCCGGGGCGGCCAGCCTTACAGCCTGGCCGCGACTACATCGCAGCGCCCAATTCGGCTGGTACTCACGGAGCCACCTTTGCTAAACCATTACGTCTTGATTCGCTGATTTTTTCTAATGCCGATACGGCTCGTGTCTGGTTGCACCGCGAAGTAAAATTTCATACGTTGCTTATTACCGAGAAGCAGCAAGCCCGCCTGCGCGCATTGCCAATGCCACTGCGCCAACACCTGGATTCGGCCTATGCCTGGGTGACACTAGTACCCAAACTCACCGCTTCGCTTGCCGATGAGCAGGCGCCGCAGCCTCGGTTTGAAGTACTTGCCGACCGTTGGCGCGATGGCTATGTCATTCATATGCGCATAGACGCGCAGCTAAAGCACGCCTACCCCACCCAAAACCTTGCAGCCATCATCCGGGGCAGCATCCAGCCTGATTCTTTCCTTGTCATCTCGGCACACTACGACCATCTAGGCATGATGGGCAAAGACGTCTACTTCCCCGGCGCCAACGACAATGCCAGCGGTGTGGCCCTGCTGCTGGAGCTAGCTGCCCACTATGTCCGCCCCGAAAACCGGCCCGCTTGCTCGGTCGTGTTCCTGCTCTTTGGGGCTGAAGAGGCAGGGCTAATTGGCTCCAGCTACTTCGTCGCGCACCCGCTGCTACCGCTGAAAAACATCAAATTCCTAGTCAACCTCGACCTGCTCGGCACCGGTGAGGAAGGCGCTACCGTTGTGAACGGCAAAGTGTACGAGCCAGCCTACCAGCGCCTCACCGCTCTCAACGACGCGCACCACTTCCTACCCCGCCTCACAGCGCGAGGCCGCGCTGCCAACTCCGACCACTATCCGTTTTCTGAACTAGGCGTGCCGGCCTTTTTCCTTTACACACTAGGCGGCAGCCATGCTTATCACGAGATTAATGACCAGCCAGCGGCGCTGTCGCTGACCGGTTTCACGGGCGCCTTTGGGCTGGTGCGTGGCTTTCTGGATGAGTTGGGTGCTCACTCGCGCTAAGCTTCAGCTATCCTGCCCTACCCCCTATCCACAAGCAAAGAGCCCCGACCGATAACCGGCCGGGGCTCTTAAGATAATGATAGTATAATTACTTGTTAGTTCACTAATAATGTAGCACTGATATCCCCCACTTTCCGCTTTTGGCGGTTTAATTAGCTGTTCGCTTTCAGCGAGTTCAAAATTTTCTTAGCCAGGGGCTCCCACTCGGGCTTCTGGCGGTCGGCGCAGTTGAAAGTGCAAATGAGCAGTTTGCCCTGCACGTCGGTGAAGAACACCAGCGTATACACCTCGTGGCCCATCTCAGGCTTCATGAATTCGAGGTAGCCAACCTTGCGGCCCGACACTTCTTTCACGCCTTCGCTAAACCAAGTAGTTTGCTTATACTGCTTATGATAGGTCTTGGTAAAGTTGGCAGCATACATGTCTACCATACCTTGGTCAGCCTCGTTATCGGAATAGTTGAAGGACAGCGTCACCAAGTTGTTGTTGGTGAAAACTACGCTCGGCCGGCTACTAGCATGCGAGTAAGTAAAATCCATCTGCTGCTCAGTCATCAATTCGAAGCCCTTGGGAATCAGCACCTCTACACGCTCGCTGAGCACACGCTTCTTCACCAACTCGATTTCAGAGGCTGGCCGGGCGGCCATCAGCAGGCCCGATATAGAAACCAGTAAGGTTAGCAGGAGTGATTTCATGATTAGAAGAGGTAAATGATTAAATTCGATAGATGTACTTGCTTTGCGGAATCTAAATTACACACAAAATCCTAATTCCGTTTCAACTATCTATGGAGAGTAAAGAGGGCGTTTTAGACCTAAAAACAAGAGCAATTGCAAGGGATATATTGCTTATTAACAATAGATTATGCATATTTTATTCAACTATAAAACCTAAATAAAAAAGCCTGCCAAGTTGCTTCAGAAAGCGAATTTTATTTAAAAAATACAAACCTAAACCTGAAAGATGCAGTGTTTTTTTTCGACTTTGGTTGCGGGCAGCTAGAGAATGTTATTAAGCTGCTCCTTTATTTTTTCCAATTCCTCTTTCATACCTACTACCAGATGTTGCACTGCGGCATCATTAGCTTTAGAACCGATAGTATTGATTTCCCGACCGATTTCTTGCGCCAGGAAGCCTAGTTTCTTACCTACAGCCTCATCGGGCTGCTGAATTGCTAGCTCGAAATAGTTTAAATGGGCCGCCAGCCGCACCTTTTCCTCGGCTATGTCAAGCTTCTCTATATAATAGAGCACTTCCTGCTCAAAACGGGTTGCGTTAAACTGCTCGTGCTGCGTGAGTTCGGCTAGGTGAGCAGTGAGGCGCTGGCGCACATGCGCAATGCGCTGTGGGTCGTGCAACTCAACGGCGGCCAGCTGCTGCCGGATGGTGGCGATGTAGCCCAGTATCTCGTGCTGCAGGGTTTGGCCTTCGTCGTGGCGAAACTGCTGCATGGCGGCCAGCGCTTCAGCTAGCAGGGGCTGCAATTCGGCCCAGGTGGGCTCATCAGCGGTACCAGCTTCGGCTTGGGCAGCTTGAGCCTGCTCGGCGGCGCTAGGAATGACGCCCGGCAGACGCAACGCAGCCAGCAGAGTGCCTTCGCTGGCGGGTAAGCCCAGGCTTTGGGCCACTGCCTGTAGCTCGTGGAAGGCAGCTACCAGAGCCACGCGGTTGAGGACAGACGCAGTAGTCGTCGTAGCGGGGCGGGCAAAATCGAGGCTGAAGTTTACTTTGCCGCGGAGCAGTGCTTTGGTAATCTGCTGGCGGATGTCCAGCTCGTAGGCTTGCAGAAAGCGGGGTAGGCGCAGGCTGAGGTCCAGGGTTTTGGAATTGAGCGAGCGCAGCTCAACGGTAGCGGTGTAGCGGTCGGTTTGGCGGGTGGCCTGGCCAAAGCCGGTCATGGAAATTAGCATAAAACAAAAGCGCCAGCAGCTAGGCCGAGCGGGTTAGTGACACAAAGATTGTGGGCAAAGCTATTGGGCAAAGGCCATTGGCGCTCATCGGGATGATTGACCCTCTCACTCCTACTTTTTACTCGTTAAACAACATTTTAGCAGTAAAGAATACGTAGCCAGCCTCACTTTGTGGGTGGGCCCTACCCCGCTCTCTGGCTGCAGCAAGGCGTGGCATGTTAAGCCAAGGTTACACGCTCGCTTTATTGCCAATGATTTGATAATCGTACCAGTATGCGGATAGGGTAGCGCAAGCAGGACCTTTGCGGTCGCATTGGTTTAATCCCCTTTTTTATGCGCATTCTTACTCCTGGCTGGTCCGCAATGCGGTTGGCCGCTCTACTACTGCTCCTGATGCTGACGAGGTTAGCGTCGGCGCAGGTCACTACCTCTTCCCTAAGCGGCAAGGTTATCTCGGACAAAAATGAGGAACTCATTGGCGTGACGGTGGTAGCTACCAACGTGCCGACCGGTACTAAGCGCGGCACTGCTACCGAGCCCGATGGCCGCTTCAGCATTCCGAACCTGGCCCCCGGTGGGCCTTACACCGTGACGGTAACCTACGTAGGCTACAAGGAGCAGACAGTTAATAATGTATTCCTGACGCTGGGTAATACTACCCGCCTCAACTTCACGCTAGCCACCGAGGCCCAGGCCCTGGAGGAAGTAGTTATAACGGGCAATACGCAGGCTACCAAAACGGGCGCCGGTACCAACGTGGGCACGGCCGCCTTGCAGCAGCTGCCAACTATCTCGCGCAGCATCCAGGACTTTACGCGCCTTGACCCGCGCAACTCGAATAACTCGTTTGCTGGCAGCTCGTTCCGCTACAACAACATCACCCTGGATGGCGCCGTGAACAACGACGCCATTGGTTTTTCACCTTCTTTGGGCGGCACCAGCGGCACCAGCGGCTTGCCGGGCTCTTCGGCCCGCGCCAACCCGATTTCGCTTGATGCCATTCAGGAAATTCAGGCGCAGGTGGCGCCGTTTGATGTGAAGCTGGGCAACTTTACGGGCGGCTCGATTAATGCCGTGACACGCTCAGGCACCAACGAGTTTCATGGCTCGCTGTATGGCTTTGGCCGCAACCAAGGCATTACGGGCAATAGCGTAGATGGCACCGACTCGAAAATAGGTACCAGCTACCACGACTATCAAACGGGCTTTCGCCTGGGCGGGCCGATTGTGAAAAACAAGCTGTTTTTCTTCGTGAACGGCGAAATAGCCCGCCGCACCGAGCCGCAGTTTTATGGCGCGGGCCAGCCGGGCTCGCCCGTGACTACGGAGCTGGCGCAGCAAATTGCCGCCAAGCTCCAGTCGACCTACGGCTACGACGTGGGTGCCTACGGCAACTATAACATCCACGCTAATAGCAACAAGATTTTTGGCCGCCTCGACTGGAACCTGGACGACAAAACCAGCATTGCCCTGCGCCACAACTACGTAAAGTCGGACGCGACGAACCTGGAGCGTTCGAGCAGCTTGTTTAAGTTTGGCTCGCAGGACTACACTCAGAACAACCTGCAAAACTCGACGGTGCTGGAAGTGAAGTCGAACTTTAGCAGCAAAATCGCCAACAATCTCATTTTGGGCTACACCAACATTCACGACTACCGCTCGCTGCTGGGTGGAGCTGGGAGCGTGTTTCCGTACGTGCAGATTAACAACGTGAGCACCAACGCGGCGGCTGGCTACGCAGGTGGCTCGAACCAGATACTGCTGGGCTCGGACCGTGAGGCGAGCATCTTTAACACCGGCACCAAAACGTTCGAGATTACCGACAACTTTACCTACTTCGCCGGCGACCACACCTTGACGGTGGGTACTCACAACGAGCTGTACAAGATTGATTACGGCTTCATTAACTCCTGGAACGGCCGCATTGAGTATAACAACGTGGCGCAGTTCTTGGCCGACCAGCCCAGCCGCATCCGGGGCACGTACCACATCGGCGACAACAGCTACGACTACAACTACAACAATCCGTCGGCCTCGTTTAATGTTAATCTCTACTCGGCCTACCTGCAAGATGAATGGTCAGTGAACGACCGGTTGAAAATTACGCCCGGCATTCGCTTCGACCTCACGTCCCTACCCACCCCGCCGGCGTTGAACTCGGCGCTGGTAAACAACCCACAAAACGACGTTAATACCCTGAACCAGACGTACTCGCACACGCCTTGGCGTGACCTGAACAACCAGTTGCTGGGCCAGGTGCAGTTTTCGCCCCGGCTGGGTTTCAACTATGATGTGAAGGGCGACCAGAGCGTGGTACTGCGCGGCGGTACGGGCATTTTCACGGGCCGCATTCCGTTTGCCTGGCTGGGCTACGCCTTCTACAACAACGGGGTGAACTACAACTCGGTAGATTTGAACAACATTCAGCCTAGTGCCACTGCCACCACAGGCCCGAAGTACTTGCTCAACCAGGACCCAAACAAAATTTACGCGCAGCTACCTGCTTCGGCTCAAAGCACGACGGAAGTTGACTTGATTGACCCCAAGTTCAAGATGCCCCAAATCTGGCGCTCGTCGCTGGCCGTGGACTTCAAGCTGCCCGCCGGCTTCCGTGCTTCGGTGGAAGGCTTGTATACCAAAGTCATTCAGGACGTGAAGTTTGAGAACATCAACCTGACCGACAACGTGACGTACTTCGCGCAGGGCCCTAAAGATTCGCCACGCTATTCGGCCCCGACTGGCGGCAGTGCTAAGGTGAATACGGCTTTCTCGAACGCCTACCTGCTCACCAACACCAACCAGGGCTACCGCTACCAGCTCACCGGCTCGCTGGGCAAATCGGTGAGCAACTACCTCGACGTGACGGCCGCCTACACCTACGGCGTGAGCAAGGACATCAGCAACGGTATCCGCAACTCGCCCGAGTCGAACTGGCAGCTAAACCCAGCCATTAACGTGAACAATCCCAGCTTGGCGTATTCCAACTTCGACCTGCGCAACCGGGTAGTAGCGTCGCTGAACTTCCACAAGAACTTCGCGGAGCGCTTTACGGGCTATTTCACCTCGGTGCTGACTTACCAGAGCGGTGCGCCTTTCACCTGGGTTTACAACAACAATCCGTTTAATAACGGCGGCCAGCAGAACGTTCAGCTGGCTTACATTCCGGGCTCGGCTACTGATATTACGCTCGTAAATAAAGTGGCTACCAGCGTGAACCCCAGCGGCTATGCCCTCGATGCTTCGGGCACGCAGTACACTGCCCTGAGCAACTTTATCGACAACGATAAGTACCTCAAAACCCGCCGTGGCGCTTACGCCGAGCGCAACGCTGCCCACACTCCCTGGAACAACCAGGCCGATGTGCGCTTCATGATTGAGGCCAAGCTGGGTAATCTTACCGCCAACGAGGCCGGCGTGACGCCAACGGGCCACGCCATCCAGATTTCGCTCGATATTATCAACTTTGGCAACCTCTTGAACAACAGCTGGGGCCGCCAGTACTTCGTGCCTAACACGTTTAACTCGACGCTAGGTACGGGCCTGACGCAAGTGGCATATTCTGACGCAGCAGGCAATCTTTCGACTACTTACGGCGCCAACACCTTTAACCGGCCGGCCTTCACTTATAGCTCGCCGGCCAGCTACTCCATCGACCAGCTGGCCTCGCGTTGGCAGGGGCAGTTGGGCGTGCGCTACTTGTTCTAGGAGTTGAGGCTGCTTAATTAATCAATGACTAATGGGTAAGAAAGCCCGCTCCGCTTGGAGTGGGCTTTCTTATTTCAGGGCCAGCAGCTGGTACCAGCTGTTACTTTGCAGAACTACCAGCTATCGTTTTGAAAGTTCTGCACCTGCCTAAGTGGTACCCACACCGCTACGACGACCAAGACGGTGACTTTGTAGCCCGGCACGTAGCGGCTATTGCCGGGGCAGGGGGGGTAGGCGAACGAGCGGTGCAGTCGGCAGTAGTGTTTGCGGCCGTAGCGCGGGGCCCGCTTGCCCGGCTGATAGAGGAGGAAATTGACTTGGACGGGCTCGTTCCTACCGGGCTCGTATCACGGGCTTAGCTCCTCTCGACAAGCTACTTAAGCTGCTACTGTGGCTAGCGTGTCAGCGCCGCGGCCTGCGAGCAGTGCGTCGGCACTGGGCTGGCGCCCGGCCCGATTTGGTGCACGCTCACGTGCTGCTCCGGCCGGGCATGCTGGCCTGGTGGCTGTGGCTAATATGGCGGGTTCCGTACCTCATTACGGAGCACTGGACGCTCTATTTACCGGCGCGTGCGGCGGGAATGAGTTGGTGGCGGCGCGGGCTTACCAGGCTGGTGATGCGCCGGGCAAGTGCACTGCATACGGTGTCGCAGGCATTGGGCCGCGCCCTTGCAGCACTGGGGGCTACTGCGCGGCGCACCGTTGTCATTGCCAACGTAGTAGATACAAACTTATTTACTCCTCAAACTTTCTGTGAGGCTACCCCTACCCTCAGCCCTACCCTGTTGCACGTAGCCGCTTTTCACGACAGGGTTAAAAACATTTCTGGTGTGCTGCGCGTGGTAGCCAACTTACGACCAGCCTGGCCGGGCTTGCGGCTGCGCATTGCGGGCTACGGCCCCGACGAAAGCCGGCTGCGGCAATACGCCACCGACTTGGGGCTGGTAACCGATGGTACGGCTGTCTTCTTGGGCAAGCTGGCCCACTCGGCAGTAGCGGCTGAGATGCGGCAAGCCACGACGCTGGTTTCATTTAGCCGAGCCGAGACGTTTGGGATAGTGCTACTGGAAGCGCGCGCTTGCGGCCGGCCCGTAGTAGCAACGCGCACGGGCGGAGTTCCCGAATTATTTGAGCCTGCTGGGACCTTTGGCTTGCTGGTTGACCCCGACGATGAGGCTGGCTTAGCGGCGGCGCTAACGGCCGTGCTAAGCGGCACTGCGGTGTTTGACCCGGCTCGGCTTCGGGCCGATGTGGTTGCCCGCTGCAGTCCCGCTATTGTTGGACAACATTTTTACTTGCTGTACCAGGAAATAAGTAAGGCTAAAGTCGAAAGTTGTGGTGAGGCGACGAGTCTTGATTAGTCTCAACAAATACTAAATTTGACCACCATCTCACGGCAAGCGACCTGATACTACGCCGCATTCTTCAGCACTTTGCGGCCCGGCTGAGCGGAGCCGCTGCCAGCTTTGCAGTAGTCTGGCTCACGGCTCGCTATCTAGGGGCGGGTGGGCGAGGGCAGGTAAGTCTGTTCCTCACCGATAGTGCCGCCATCCTGCTGTTTACTGGTCTGCTGGGTGGGTCATCCCTCATCTTCTTGGCGCAGCAACGCAATGTGTGGCACCTGCTGCGGCCAGCTTATGCCTGGGCGGGGCTAGTGTGCGCCGTAGGCACGGGCATAGTGGGCCTTTTGCAGCCCGTGAGTTGGTGGTATCTTTTCCACCTCGGGGTCATATCGCTGACGCAAGCGCTGTTAACTGTCAATTTGCATTTGCTGCTGGGGCGCGGCGGCGAGCGGCTCTATAACCTGCTAACAACAGCGCAGGGCGTTTTGCTGCCGGCTCTACTGGCGATTAGCCTAGCGGGGCTTAACTACCGCACAGTGCCCGTGTTTTTTTACGCTAGCTACGTAGCCAACGGGCTACCCCTGCTGTGGAGTGCCTGGCAGCTATGGCAGCTGCCTGACGCTCGCCGGAGCCACTTTCGCCGCCGGCGCGCCACTGCCCGCGAGCTGGCCCGCCATAGCCGGGGCGCTCACTTTTCCAATATCATCGTTTTTGCCAACTACCGGCTGGGCTACTACGTGGTGGCCTACCTATTAGGGACATCGGCGCTAGGTGTACTATCAGTGGGCGTGGCTGTAGCCGAGGGGCTGTGGCTGATTGCGCGCAGCACCTCGCTTATTCAATACGTGGCCTTAGTGCGCGAGCCCACCGGCAACCAAGGAGGACCGGCCGCCGAAACGCGGCGGCTTGGGCTTGCCGCGCTGGGGCTCACGGCGGTGGGGGCGGCGGCCCTGGCTGCAGTGCCCGCAAACTGGCTGGCTTGGGTATTCGGGCCGGGCTTTGGGGCAGCCCGGCCGGTGCTCTGGGCGTTAGCACCTGGCATTGTGGCCAACGCTGGCGTGAATTTGATAAGCACGTACTTTGCGTCTCAGGCACGCTACGGCATTAGCAGCCGGGCAGCCGGCCTGGGGCTGGCGGTGGTGGTGCCGCTCACGCTGATGCTGGTGCCCAGACTGGGCATTGTAGGGGCAGCCTTATCCATGTCAGCTTCTTATCTGGCGAGTGCCGGGTACTTGTTCTGGCAATTGCGGCAAGTATCAGCGGTAACAATACCCGCCATCGCACCTTCTACTCCATGAAAATTTTTCGCTCGCTGCTCGAAGCTGCCGTGGCGCTCGTCGTGCTGCTAGGGCTGGCGCGCTGGGTGCTCGGCATTTTCAGCAAGAAGACTACCGTTTATCACCCTACCCCCACCCGGCAGCTCGCCCTGCTCACGTGGCCGCTGCTGGCTGTGGGGGCGGGCCTGGCAGCGGCCGGGCCGGGCCTGCTGGCGCCCACGGCCACCGAGCGCTGGCTGGCCTGGGGCCTGCTGGTGGCCGTGCTGGCGCTGGCAGGGCCCGCGCTGCTGCTGCACCTGCGCTACTACACGCTTAATGCAGCTACTACCCTCGTTTTTGACCCTGGCGGTGGCCGGCTGCAAGTGGCGCTGGATGAGGTATTGGCTTACGACCCCGCCCGCCAGGGCTGGCCCGGCCCTACCCCCATCGAGTGGGGCCGCTGCCGCTGGCCGGGCGTGTTTTGGCGGCGCTACGAGTACCTGCGCCTACCCCTGCCCGAAGGCGACATCATCCTGACTTCCTTGGTGCTGCCCGATATGCAGCCACTGGTGCGTTACCTGCGCTACTTTGGCGTGGCAGTAGCGGAGCGCCGCCGCGGCTGGGCCTGGGTATAGCCCGCTTAGCTGCCACAATACGGCTCAAACAAGCCCGCTCCTACTTCGTAAAAGTGTAAATGACTACCCTGGATAGTGGCCGGACGCGCGATGGCCGCCACATAGCCCGGGGCCGCTTCGAAGCTGCTGATTGCCCAGGGCACCGCCCCGCCGGCCAGGCCGGGTACATCGTGCCGACCATCGAGCGCAGGAATATTTTCAAAATCAGCATCGATGCCCTGCGCCGTAGCCTTTACGAGCGCCTCCTTCCGCGTCCACAGCTGAAAGAAGGCGCGTCGAACGTTGGCACTATGCTCAATAAATACCTGTTCCTGAGAGCTAAAGCTTTGGGAAACGATATCCTGAAAAGGAAAAAGCGTATCTTCCTGCTCTACGTCTATTCCCACTTCTACCCCACTAATGGCAATCAATACCCGGTTTTTGGAATGCGAGGTATTGTAATGCAGCCCAGGCTTGTCGCGCAGCACAGGCTTTTTGTTGGCACCAAGCGCGAAGTTAATATCGGCCGAAGGCTGGCTGGCGTATTTACTCAGCAATATGCGCAGCGCCGCCAGGGCAATAAG
>CALMOO010000413.1:4553-11524 GCA_937871705.1 uncultured Hymenobacter sp. | reverse complement strand
CTGTAAGGGGTTGCACTAGAGTAGGAACGGAAAACAACGCTAAGGCTCACACTACGTTTCGGCAACAAGCTGCGCGCTTGGCCTTCTCCAATAGCTTCTGCTAGCAGCTATCTACCCGACCCCGTGCCCATCTCGAAAGCAGCCCCGCGTGGGTGTGCTCGCGAACCACTTTCCGCCCAAATTCGACCAGCGAGGCGAATAGGTTGAACATAAGCCGGACCTGGGCCGAAGTTGTCTTGAGGGAAGCGGTCAGCGACACCGATTTTACCTTCCGTTTCTCTAGGTCTGCGGCCACCGTGAGCAGGTAGATGCAACGAGCGGCCCAGGCGGTCGCGCTTGTAGATATATACTTTATCGCCCTTGCGCAACTAGGCCAGCACCTTGTTCCGTTCGGACCAACTGGCATTGGCTCCGGACGCTTTCTGCTAGTTAACGAGTTCGCACCCGGCCTTAACTAGAGCGTTGAGCTGCATTTCTATGTGTTGGTCGAGGGTCGAGACGCGGGCGTAGCCATGGTTATTTCTACGCACCCAACCGCCCTTGTTGCTGCAGGAAAACTGAATCGACAAAGAGTGGTAGCCCACCTCGTTCGGCTTGTGACTGTGCAGGCCGCTGTGTCTACCGGCACCTAGCGGCCTGCGACACACTCCCGCTGATTCGCAGTGGAGGCCTGCGTGCGTACGCGTCATCCCAGTGACAAGCCAGATCTCATTTTCGTCACGCGCAAGCTATTCGTATTCTGTGCCATACAGCCGGTGCACTGGCTGCTTCAGCTGCATGCTCCTCGCAGTTTAGAGCGTTTTTCTACGCTTCCACGGAACGTTACTATGCCTGGTAACCCGGGCTGCTATCCTTTTTTATAGCAGCTACCATTTGGATGCAAGCATCTATCAGACAAGATGTTCGCCGTAGATTTGCAGCATCGCATTTCCATTCTCATGAAGAAAACAACCTGGCTGCTTCCTCTTCTTCTCGCCTGTGGGGTGGCCGTTCATGCGCGCCCCTCCTTTTCCGATACTTCCCAACCGCGACCTGGTGGCGACCGACTCATTGACAGTCTCAGCGAAGGAGACTTTCCTGTCTGCTCAGCCGCTGCTTTACCCATAGAAAAAACCAAGAAGATGAGCAACAAAGAAATCCTGATGACAGCTAATCAGGCGATTCACCAAGGAGATTACGAAGGTTTTTTGGCCTACTGCACCGAGGACACAAAGTGGGTCTATGTAGGGGAGCAGACGATTACGGGCAAAGACCAGCTGCGTCACTACTTACCCACGGCGTACGAGGGAGCAACGTTTACCACCGAGCAGTACATCGAGCAAGGTGAGTATCTGACCGTCCTGGGCAAAATTCAGCTTAAGCAAAAAGACGGCAATCTGGTACGCTACACCTATTGTGACGTCTGGCATTTCCGGGAGGGCAAACTGGCCGAATTGAAGGCCTTTGTTATTGCCGATTAATTACCTGACCGGCAGGCCCCCGCTGGAACCGCCTATCCTGGGTGGGAGGCTATACCACTGGCAGGTACACACCAACCACATGCACACACCATGAAAGCACACAACAACTCGACTGCTGAGCAGTCGTTGGTCGCCAGCGTACGCGCGGGTGATCTGGCCGCTGTTTTAGCGCTCTTGCGGCAGGGCAGCGCGGTAGACCAGCGCGATCCGGAAGGGCTTAGCCCCTTGCTGATTGCCTCTGGGCTCGGGCAACCCCAAATGGTAGAGATTCTGCTGACGGCCGGCGCGGACCCGTTGCTGGTTGAACCGCGCATGGGGGCGACAGCCCTGCACAAGGCAGCTCAGGCCGGCAATCCGGACGTAATCGAGCACCTGCTGCGACACGGAGCGTTTATCGACCAACAGTCCCCCATCCTGGGAAACACACCCCTGATGGATGCGGTCAGTTACAAAAACGAAAAAGCTGTTGAACGGCTGTTAGCGCGCGGGTGCCGGCTCACGGCGCGTAACCACTGGCAGCAAACGGCGCTCGACATTGCGCAGCATGACGGCCTGACGAACATCGCCCGGATGCTCCAGGCCCGCAACGAACAGGACCATGCCCAAGTGGCCGGCCAGGAGTTGATCGCCGCCATCAAGGCCGGCGATGGCACGGAAGTAGCGCGGCTGATCGCGGCGGGGGCCGACGTGAACCAACGGGTACCAGCAACCGGTGGCGTAGACGACGATTACACCCCCCTGGGCATCGCCGCACGGGAAGGACACGCGGTTATTGTCGGCCTGCTTCTCGACGCTGGCGCGGATGTGCGACGCGTCATCGGCCTCATGCGAGGAACACCGGTGCACGAGGCCAGCTACTTTGGGCACGTGAACGTCCTGCAGGTTATGCTGGAGAAATCCGGACAGGATACGCTGCTACCGAAGCCGGAGTTAGATGCGCAAGGTCCCTACAATGGCTTAACGGCCTTACACGATGCCATCTGGCACGGCCACGCCGGGGTTGCCAGGCTCCTGGTTGCTGCCGGAGCCCGGCTGGATGTCAAATCCCATACCGGCCATACGCCCAAAGAGTCGGCGCTCTTCTACCACTACCACGACTTAGCTCACTTCCTGACCAACGCGGAAGTAACCCACCACGTCGCCTCCCAGCAGTAACCTCTTACGGCTTCACGTGGGCGCCTGCGCCCGGATCAACAATCGGCGCGAAGGCACCCTCCCCCTTTTTTTGCAACATCATAGGTATGAAACACCACAATCATCATTCGAGCGCATCATCTGCTTCCATCCAAGAGCACCCCATTCGGTTTCCCGAGGAAGCACTTGCCGACCTAAGAGAACGATTACTGCGGACCCGCTGGCCGGAAAAAGAAACGGTGAGTGATTGGAGCCAGGGCGTGCCCTTGGCCCAGATGCAGGAGCTGATCTACTACTGGCGGGATGAGTATAACTGGCGGGAGGCGGAAGCCCGCTTAAACGCGTTCTCGCCCTCCAGCACGCAGATCGACGGGCTGGACATTCACTTCCTGCACCTGCGTTCCCCCGAGCCCGACGCCACGCCGCTCGTCATTACGCATGGCTGGCCCGGGTCGCTGTTCGAGATCCTCAAGTCGGCCCCGGCGCTGGCAGATCCCCGTGCGCACGGGGGGGACCCGAAAGACGCGTTTCATGTGGTAATCCCCGCCATGCCGGGTTTCGGCTACTCCGGCAAGCCAGCGGAAACCGGGTGGGGCTACCAACGCATTGCTGATGCGTGGGTGGAATTGATGCACCGCCTCGGCTACGACCAATTTGTGGCGCAAGGGGGTGATTGGGGCTACGCCATCGTGAACGCCTTGGGGGCGATAGGAGCCCCCACCGTACAAGCGGTGCATTTCAACATGTTTCCCATCTTTGCCGACATGGTGGCCGAAACACCGGCGGAACAGCGTGCCTTGCAGCGGCTGCATGATTTTCACGCCAACGAATCCGGCTACCAGATCGAGCAGATTCAGAGTCCGCAGACCATCGGCTATGCCCTCACGGATTCGCCGGTTGGCCAAGCGGCGTGGTTTTTCGAGAAATACTACCAGTGGACCGATCACGACGGGGACCCGCAACAGGTCCTGAGCTACGATGACATGCTGGACAACATCACCTTCTACTGGTTGACGGCCACTGCCGCCTCTTCCGCCCGCATCTACTGGGAGAGCATGCGCGCTTTTAAAGAACACCCCATTGCCGTTCCGGTCGGGATGAGCCAATTCCCCAAGGACATTCACCTAACCAGCCGCCGCTGGGTGCAGCAGCGTTATCCTACGCTGCTGCACTATCAGGAACTGGAAAAGGGGGGACATTTCCCTGCATGGGAGCAGCCGGAACTGTTTGTGCAAGAGGTGCGCGCCAGTTTCCGCCACATTCGGCAGTAGCCACTTGCCTGGCCAGCACCGCCAGTGGACGCCGGGCACGAAAAGATCGTGCCCGGCGTCCAACAGAGGGGGCAGTCAGCCGGGGGCAGGACACGCCGGCAGTAGGAAGCTTCGCCGCATGGCCATGTCAGGAACCGGGGCCTCAGAAGCCACGGCGACGGCGGCGTGTCCCCGGATGTTGGAAGTGCGTTCCGGTGTCGGTACCACGCGACGCCTATGCCGACTCCCGTAGGTATAATATACCTGGGATACCAGGACTCACGGGACACCTACCCAGCCTCCAACGCGTATTGTCCGTACCTTGGTAGCAGGTTGAACACGCGTTATGTCAAAAATCAAAGAAACCTCCACCAATTTCGCCAATAAACAGGCCCTGGCCGAAGAGTGTGCCGAAGTCTACGCGGCCAACCTCATCGGAGGGCAATGGACGTTGGTGATCTGTTCTTGGCTGCTGAGCGGTAAGCTTCGCTTCAGTGAAATGAAGGCGTTGCTGCCGAATGCAACGGACCGCACCCTGGCGCTGAACCTCCGGAAACTGGAAGAGCATAACATCATCAAAAGGTCGGTCTATGCCGAAATGCCGCTACGGGTGGAGTATGAACTGACCGAGATCGGATTTGAACTGGAGCCGGTGATCCGACAATTGGAAGCCTGGGGGATAAAACATAAGCACGCGAGCGCCAACACCTGACCGTAGGGTCGGTTCATATGGTAACGTTCCCATACTCAGGCAGCCCGCGAAAGTAGCCGTATGTAGCAGCCAAGCGGCTGAACAAGTGGTGACCAAGTAGTGACCAAGTAGGGCCCCAATCTCATTCGAAAATCCTGCCTGAAAATAGCGTAGCTACTCCGCGTGGGCTGGCATGTTTCTATGATGGTAGCCGGCAAGAATACGTTTTTTCACTCGTGCGCTGCAGCCGTGAACTAAGGCAACAGGGGTACGTGCTGATGGCCAGGCGGAGGAGCAATAGGATATTGGTGCGCAGCCTGCCCCGGGTCTATACCGGACGTCCGCATACGGAAACCGTGCGCCCTGAAGACCAAACCCCCAGATTCTGGCAGCGGCCATTCCTACGTCCGGCGCCGAGCAGCTCAGCCGCCAGCTTCGTCTTGACATAGAGCTAGAGTTCAAGATGGCCGGACAGTAGCGAACAGCTACCGAACATCAGCAGGCGCGGCATGAACAAATCGCCTCGCCCCGCCAATTTGCCTCGTTACCTCCTTCTTACTGCCGGGCATTCCGGCAAGTAGTTGCAGGGACGATTACCCCAGCCCTTGTTTTTCTTAAAAAAATCAGATGTATGATGACCATCACCGCCCTCCTCTATGATGGAGTCGAACTCGTGGACCTAGCCGGACCGCTGGATGTCTTTCTAAAAGCCAACGGCCTGCAGCCGGGCCTTTTCCGAATCTCCACCGTCGCGGAGAGCACCGCACCCGTGCTAAGCGAAGGAGGCATCGTCACGATAGTTCCGGAGCACGATTTCGCGAGTTGCCCCCTGCCCGACATCCTCCTCGTGCCGGGGCTGTTAGATCAAAACCTCCTGCCAACGCAGGCAAACGCGGCGTGTGTCTCCTTCATCAAAGGCATCATGGAGCAGGACAAGATTATCCTATCGGTCTGCATTGGCTTGTTCAACGTAGCGGCTACCGACTTGCTGGCCGGCAAGCGGGTAACCACACATTACCGCGCCGTCGAGGCATTCCAGCATAACCACCCCGCTATCGACGTCATTAAAAACGTACGGGTAGTCAGGGACGGCAACTTGGTATCGACAGGAGGAGTCACCTCCGGCATCGATGGCGCACTATCCTTGTTGGAAGACTTGCAAGGGCCCGTGCTTGCGCAGGCAGTAGCCGATTTGCTGGTCCACAACCGTGCGGCCCCCCTCCCTGCCGGCACATTGCTACCCTAGCCCTATAGCCGGTCAGCTTGCCAAAGCCTGTACACAGCTGACATCGCGGCTCACTGAGAGTAGCTTCTTCGACCAGCCATGCACAAAGCACGTACGCTTCGATCTACGCACACTCTTGGCCTCTTTATAAGGCTTTTTACAGCAGGAAGCTAGAATAGGGCAAAGCTTATCAAAGATGTTTCCGACAATTTCTGCAAGTTGACTCTGGCGGTAATTCAGCGTAGGCGGAACGTTGAATGTGCGGCATATCCTGGCCAAATGGAAAGACATCTTACGCTTGGTCACCTCCATTAAGCAAGGCACGGTCACGGCCTCGCGCAAGTTGGGCAACTACCCGCGCCAGCAAGGGCTAGCAGTAGCTATGCGCGACGTGGGCCGCATCGAGCGTGGTCTATTTATTCTGGACTGGCTGCAAAGCGTGGAACTGCGCCGCCGCGTGCAGGTCCGGCTTGGCAAAGGCTAGGCGCGCAACGCGTTGACCCAGGCCGCCTTTTTCCACCAGCCTAGCGTTTTTTCGACCCAGCGGCCTCACTAGGTTGACAGGTTCTTGAGGCTAGCAATACATGTCTCATATGCTGTTTTTATCAATCAACAGCTCGCTGTCTTTGCCCTTGTTGACTTCCTGAAGATAGCACCTATGATTTTCGGCTACGCCCGCGTGAGCACCCCAGACCAGCAACTGCACCTGCAGACCGATGCCTTGCAGGCTCATGGCAGTGTTGAAGTGGCGCAGGAAAAAGTATCGTCCGTGAAAGAGCGGCCGGCCGAAAGGGCTGTCGAAGCAGGCCTTTTTCAAAGCCCAAGCCGCCAAAACACTCTACCTGCAGCAGGACAAAACCGTGGCTGAAATCGGCCAGTTGCTCGGCGTGGGCCGGGCCACGATCAACCGCCACCTTGCGCACCTGGGGGTACCCACCGTGGGGCAGCCCAGCCGCCGTCCCCTACCCAGGTGGCCGAATAGCTGGCGCGGCCGCTTCTTTTTGCTGCTTCTGCACTCACCCGGCCCATGCCCGTAGAATTTCTCAGTGACGAGCAGGCCGCCTGCTTCGGCTGCTACCCCGACGAGCCCAGCCCCGAACAACTAGCCCGTTATTTTTATCTGAGTGCGGCCGACGGCCACTTCCTGGCTACCCGCCGACGGGCCGCCAATAAACTGGGGTGTGCCGTGCAGCTTTGCACCCTACGCTTTT
>CALMOO010000413.1:0-4543 GCA_937871705.1 uncultured Hymenobacter sp. | reverse complement strand
TCCTGACTGACCCGCTACGGGTGCCGGCCGTGGTGGTGCAGACGCTGGCCGAGCAACTGCATCTACCCGCCGACGCCTTGGCCGCCTACCGGACCCGGCCGAACACGTGGTACGACCACCAGGCCCGGATTGTGACTCACCTCGGGTACACCCCATTTAACGGGCGGCAGGCATTTAGACTCACCCGCTGGCTCTACGCGCAGGTACTGACGAGCATCGTCCGGCCCAGCGTGCTGTTTGATTTAACCACAGCGCACCTAGTCGCACAGCGGATCGTTTTGCCCGGGGTCTCGCTGCTGGCCCGCCTGATTGCGCGGGTGCGCGAGCGCACCGGCCGCTACCTCTACCGCCATCTGCGCACCCGCTTGAGCCTGACCCAGCAAGTGGCGCTGGAAACCCTGTTGAGCGTGCCGGCCGGGGAGCGGCTCACCCACCTGGAGCAACTGCGCACCCCGCCCACCCGCGTATCCGCGCCGGCGCTGGCCGCCGCCTTGCGCCGCGTGGACGCGATTCGCGTCCTCGGCGTGAGCGCCGTGCCCGTGGATGACTTGCCCGAAGCCCGGTTGGTGCGCCTGGCCCGCCACGCCCAGGCGGCCTGGGCGCAAACGTTGGTCCGTATGGGCGAGGAACGCCGGCTGGCCACGCTGCTGGTTTTCGCCCAGACCCTGGAGCGCACCGCCACGGACGACGTGCTCGACTTGTTCGACAGCCTGCTGACGTCACTGGCGCTGCGGGGTGAAACGAAGCGCCGGCGCGAACGCCTGCGCTCGCTCAAGGACCTGGACCAGGCCGCACTGCTGCTCCAGCAGGCGGTGGCGCTGCTGCTCGACGAGGCCGTGCCGGCCAGGCAGGTATTCGACCGCCTGGGCCAGGAGCCTTTGCGCGCTGCGGCGGCCACCGTGCAGGAATTGGCCAGTCCACAGGAGGACCCGCTGGCCGAAGCCTTGAGCGGCAGCTATGCCACGGTGCGCCGGTTCCTGCCCGCCTTGCTGGCCGGCGTCGCCTTCGAGGGTACGCCCACCGCCAAACCGCTGCTGGAGGCCTGGGCGTTTTTGCAGCAGCAGGAAGCCGGCGGCCGAGGCCGCCCGAAGTGGTCGGCCGCGCCCCGCACGGTGGTCCCGAAGGGGTGGGCCCGGCGGGTGTTACCCGCCAAAGGGGAAGTGAATCCCCAGGCGTACACCCTCTGCGTGCTGGAGCGGCTGCAGCAGGCCTTGCGCCGCCGCGACGTGTTTGTGCCAACCAGTGAGCGCTATGCCGACCCACGGGCGGAATTGCTGCGCGGGGACGCCTGGGAAGTCGCCCGGGATTCGGTGGCCCAGGCGCTGAACCGTTCCTTGGACCCGGCGGTGGAACTGGCCCGTTTGGGGCAGCAGCTGCGCACGGCGTATGCGGAGGTCGGGAGAACCTAGCACAGAACACCACCCTGCAGGTGGTCGAGCAAGACGGCCAGCCGGTCGTCACCCTCAGCACCTTGCCGGCGCAAAGCGAGCCCGAGCACCTGGCGCACGTGCGCGCGCAGTTGTCCGCCGCCCTGCCCCAGGTCGAAGTAGCGGCCCTGTTGCGGGAAGTGGACGCGTTTACCGGCTTTGCCGCCGCCTTTACTCACGTGGCCGACGGGCAGCCCGCTGCCGCCGACCTACCGCTCAGTATCTGTGCCGTGCTGTTGGCCCAGGCGTGCAACCTGGGGCTAAAAACCGTGGCCCGGGCCGACGTGCCTGCCCTGACGCTGGCGCGCCTGGCGTGGGTGCAGCAAAACTACGTGCGCGCGGAAACGCTCACCGCCGCCAATGCCCGCCTAGTGGATGCCCAGGCCGGGCTGCCGTTGGCGCAGGCCTGGGGCGGCGGGGAGGTGGCCTCGGCCGACGGCATGCGCTTCGTGGTGCCCGTGCGCACGCTGCACGCGGGCTGGAACCGCAAATACTTCGGCTCCCAACGCGGGGTCACCTACTACAACTTCACAAGCGACCAGTTCACGGGCTTTCACGGCATCGTCATTCCCGGCACCCTGCGCGATTCGCTCTTCATCCTGGCCGGGCTGCTGGAGCAGCAAACCAACCTGGACGCGCGGGAAATCATGGCCGATACCCACGGCTACAGCGACGTGGTCTTTGGTCTATTTTCGCTGCTGGGCTACCGCTTCAGCCCGCGCCTGGCGGACCAGCGTTTCTGGCGACTCAGCAACGACGACGACCACGGCCCGCTCAACGAATTGGGCCGCCACGTGGTCAACACGCGCCTGATTCACGACCACTGGGACGACATGCTGCGCCTGGCCGGTTCCCTAAAACTCGGCAAAGTGAAGGCCACGGCCGTCATGCGTACCCTGCAACGGGCAGGCTCCCTCTCAGGGCTGGGGCGGGCTGTCGCGGAGCTGGGTCGCGTCGAAAAAACGCTGTACCTGCTGGCCTACGTGCAGGACGAGGCCTACCGGCGGCGCATCCTGGTCCAGCTCAACCGGGGCGAGGGACGGCACGCCGTGGCCCGGGCGGTTTTCCACGGCAAAAAAGGCGAGCTGCGCCAGCGCTACCGCGAGGGGATGGAGGACCAGCTGGGCGCCCTCGGACTCGTGGTCAACGCCCTGGTGCTGTGGAACACGCGCTATCTGCAGCACGCCCTGGAACGCTGGCAGCAAACCGAAGGCGTCCTGGCCCCGGAGGATGTGGCCCGCCTCTCGCCCTTGCTGCACGAGCACGTCAACATGCTGGGCCGCTACGATTTTAGCCTGCCTGAACACATTGCGGCCGGCGAAATGCACCCGTTGCGCAACCCCGCCAGCTGGGAAGAACGGCTGGCCAAATTCTCTTAGCGTTGTTTTCCGTTCCTACTCTAGTGCGACCCCTGTAACTGATGCGCAGGACTGGAAATAATGGTGCTTGGTAGTGGACCTGGCGCGTCGGTCACTGATTCACCGGCCACGTGTAACGTAGGGACCGTCGCGTCGGCGGGCTGCTTTTCGCACAGGCTTTCGAGCGAAGCGTTCGCCTTGACGAAGGCTGAATCCACGGCCTGGGTGTGGCCCGTCACCAGACCAGCGGCCACGCACTGGGCAAAGACGTGGTCAAATAGGTGTTCGAAGACGGCGGCGGGGTAGAGCTGGCGGGTGCGGCTGATAGTCGAGTGCCAAGGCAGCTCCTCGTCGACCTCGTAGCCCAGAAAATAGAGGATGTCGAGCCGCAGGCTACAGTGCTCGATGAGCCGGCGGTCGCTGACCAAATTTTTCAGCCGACTGACCAGCATGAGCTTGAAGAAGACGACCGGGTCGAGCGAGGGCTGGCCGGTGTGGCTGTAAAAGGGCTGCGTCTGGGCATAGAGAAAGTCCCAGTCGAGCAGCTCGCTCAAGCGGCGGTAGAGATTGTGTTTCGGCACGCGCTCCGACAACTGGAAGCGGAGCACCACTTTATCAACGAATTGCTTGTGGCCCTGCATGGACCCAAGGTACCGCTAACTAGCCACCTACTTCTGCAACAGCCACTGCACCTTCCGGGCCTCTTTACAGGCTACTTCTAACCGGCCAAACTTGCCTTCTACACGTCTTTCTGCTCTCCGTCGTTTTAGACGACTTAGCTCGCTGTCGCCTACTCACCGAGATGCCGGCGCAGGAACCCGGCGACACTGTCCAGCGCCTGGCCGGCGGCCTCCAGGGTACCCACGCTAGCGGCAAAGACGTGCAACAGGTCTTCCCAGACGTGACACTCGACGGGCACGTCCCTGGCGCGCGCCTGCGCGGCATACCGGCGCGTATCGTCCAGCAGCACGTCGGCCGTGCCCACGTGGAGCTGCACGGGCGGCAGCCCCCGTAGGTCTCCGTACGCCGGCGAGGCCTGCGGGTCCCGGGCGTCGTGCCCACCCAGGTAGAGGTCGGCATCCTGGGTTAGCAGGGCACGCGACAGCAGCAAGTCGTTGGCCGCCTGCGTTTCCAGGCTTGGCGAGGTCAGGGCCAGGTCAGTCCAGGCCGACAGCACGGCGGCCGCGCGCGGCGTCGGCCGTTGCGGGTCGGCCGCGGCCAGGGGCCTCAGGCTGGCTAGCAGGACCAGCGCCAAGCCGCCGCCGGCAGAGTCGCCGCTGAGCGCCAGCCGCTGTTTGCCCAGGTCCGCCAGGCCCCGGTAAGCGGCCGTGGCATCGGCCACGGCCGCTGGAAAGGGGTGCTCGGGCGCCAGGCGGTAGTCCGGCGCGAAAAAATCCACGCCGACGCGCCCGGCAAGTTGGCTGCCGAAGTGCCGGTAGGCTGCGGCCGACCCCGCAACGTAGGCCCCGCCGTGCAGGTAGAGGACGGCGCGGTCCGGGGGCGCGCCGGCGGGGCGGTACCACCACCCGGGTACGCCCCCGACAGTCGCGGCCTCGTACTGCACGGTAGGGTTGGCGGGCGTTTGCAGCACGTAGGCGTCAAAGGCGGCCCTGGCGGCGGCTCCCCCGGGCAAGGCCGGGGCCGCCGCCAGGGCCTGGCGGATGGCGGCCATCGCGGCACGGTCGGCCGGGCTGATGGCATGAAACAGGTCGCGGGACGCCGGCGCGGCGGGCTCGGAGAGGGGCATGGCAAGTGGGG
>CALMOO010000412.1 GCA_937871705.1 uncultured Hymenobacter sp. | reverse complement strand
TAGTGGACGTGAGCTTTGCTGGTGAAGCGGACCTTCCGAACATCTTCGATGCGATGGAAGTAACCAAAGAAAACGGCCAGGTGGTGATGCTGGAATGCCAACAGCATTTGGGCGAAGACCGGGTGCGCACCATTGCCATGGACTCGACCGAGGGCATGACCCGTGGAGCCGCCGTGCGCAACCTGGGCCACGCCATTACGATGCCAACTGGCGACGGCGTGAAAGGCCGCTTGTTTAACGTTATTGGCCAAGCTATTGACGGCATTCCGCAGCCGGTGAGCACCGGCGGCCTGCCTATTCACCGCAACGCGCCTGCGTTTGAGGAGCTGGCAACTTCGTCGGAAGTATTCTTCACGGGTATCAAAGTAATCGACCTGCTCGCTCCGTACGTGAAGGGTGGCAAGATTGGCTTGTTTGGCGGTGCCGGGGTAGGTAAGACCGTTCTCATTCAAGAGCTTATCAACAACGTAGCCAAGGCCTACTCGGGCTTGTCGGTATTTGCGGGGGTAGGCGAGCGCACCCGCGAGGGCAATGACTTGCTACGTGAATTTATCGAGGCCAACATCATTCGCTACGGCGAGGCCTTTAAGCACTCGATGGAAGAAGGCGGCTGGGACCTCTCCAAAGTGGACATGGCGGAGATGGAAAAATCGCAGGCGACCCTCGTGTTTGGCCAGATGAACGAGCCTCCCGGAGCCCGCGCTCGCGTGGCGCTGTCGGGCCTGACCATTGCCGAGAGCTTCCGCGATGGCGACGGCACCGGCGCTGGCCGCGACATCCTGTTCTTTATTGATAACATCTTCCGCTTCACGCAGGCAGGCTCGGAAGTATCGGCTCTGCTGGGCCGTATGCCTTCGGCGGTAGGCTACCAGCCCACGCTGGCTACCGAAATGGGTGCCATGCAGGAGCGCATTACCTCAACCAAGCGTGGCTCGATTACTTCGGTGCAAGCCGTGTATGTGCCGGCTGATGACTTGACCGACCCGGCTCCGGCCAACACCTTTGCTCACTTGGACGCCACGACGGTACTGAGCCGCAAAATCGCTGAGCTGGGCATCTACCCCGCCGTTGACCCGCTGGACTCGACCTCGCGCATTCTGGATGCTACCATCCTGGGCGATGAGCACTACAACACCGCTCAGCGCGTGAAGGAGATTTTGCAGCGCTACAAAGAACTGCAGGACATCATCGCCATCCTGGGGATGGACGAGCTTTCGGAAGAAGACAAGCAGACCGTGAACCGCGCTCGCCGCGTGCAGCGCTTCTTGTCGCAGCCGTTCTTCGTGGCCGAGCAGTTTACCGGTTTGCAAGGCGTGCTGGTTGACATCAAGGATACCATCAAAGGCTTCAACGAAATTATCGACGGCAAGCATGACCATTTGCCCGAGTCGGCCTTCAACCTGGTAGGCAACATTGAAGATGCCGTAGCCAAGGGCGAGCGCTTGATTGCAGAGGCAAAATAATCCCGTTTGTCCTGCCTATCTGGCGTCCCGAAGGAAGCATCTTATCGCGGCTGCTTTCGTCAGCAATTAGTAATCCAAACCTTGCGAACGTGATAAGATGCTTCGCAAGCTCAGCATGACAGAAGAAATGCATCTAGAAATTATCACCCCCGACCGGAAAGTATTTGAGGGCGAAGCGACTTCGGCCCGGTTTCCGGGCACCGACGGCTCGTTTGAGGTGCTCAACAACCACGCGCCGCTGATTGCGGCCCTGAAGGATGGCGACGTCATTGTGACGGGCGCGGGTGGCGGCACGTTTCACATTGGCGGCGGTATTGTGGAGGTGCTACGTAACAACGTGATTGTGCTGGCAGAGTCGGCTTCGGCATAAGCTGTTCTTAACAAGATGATGGGAATGCCCACTTCGGCCCTGGCCGGGGTGGGCGTTCTCTTTTTGTTTTTGCGGCAGTGACAGCCTTTTGTGTTTGGTTTTCGTTCATCACTTATTCATTACTATGTCTGAATAAGCTATGTCGCCCACTACCGAAACCAATATTTACACACCGCGCCAACGGTATACGTTGCTCATCGTCGCCCTTATTGTTATCGGGCTGCTGGCGGTGTATGGGCTGCTTGGCTACCTGACTGCTTTTTTGGGGGCGGGGATTTTGTATGTGGTATTTCGCCCGTGGTTTACGGCGCTGGTGCACAAGCGCAACTGGAACCGCACGCTAGTGACGATAATGCTCATTGTATTTGCGCTAGTAGTGCTGGTTATTCCCTTCTTCGCGCTCACCTCACTGCTGATTGACCGGCTGCGCGAACTCACGCAGCATACTGACGAGATTCTGGCTGTGGTGCAGCGCATCGAGCGCCGGCTGGGCATACAGGTGACGGAGCAAGCCCAGGTGCGCCAGCTGTTGCAGCAAGGTGCCACCCGCGTAAGCCAGTGGGTGCCTACCCTGGCCAGCAGCGTGCTCAACGTCATAGTGATTGTGGGCCTAATGCTCTTTACGTTGTATTACCTGTTTACGCAGGAAGAAGCTTTCCTGTCGGGCGTGCATCGCTACCTGCCCTTTCGCGAGAGCACGATGCGAGAGCTAAGCGAGTCACTAAAAAACAACGTGAACGCCAACGTGTTGGGGCAAATACTGGTGGCGCTGGTACAGGGCATCCTGACGGGAATAACCTTGTGGATATTCGGCATCCCTACCCCCCTGTTTTGGACGCTGATTGCCTTCTTCATGGCTTTTATCCCGGTGCTGGGCACGCCGCTGGTGTGGGGGCCGGCGGCCATCTACCAGTTTGCGCAGGGGCAGAATGTGCAGGGTATCGGCATTTTAGTAGTTGGCTTTGTAATAATAATTAACGCCGACAACGTGCTGCGCATTTGGCTGGCCAAAGGCATGGGTAATATTCACCCTTGGGTGACGCTGGTGGGCCTCACGTTGGGAGTTGAGATTTTTGGCATTGTGGGGCTGGTAATTGGGCCCCTGCTGCTCTCGTACTTCATTGTGCTAATGCAGGTATTTGCCCGCGAAAACCGGGCACATCGGCAGGCTGAGGCCACTACCCCCCAGCCACTTGCCAAAAAGGTGGCGGACTCGGCTTCCTGAGGAGGCTAGTAGTTCTGGTGAGCTTGTCGTAGGTTCGCGGCCACTATGAACATCCATCCCAAAGTCACGCCGATTTATCAAACTTCGGTCTTCAAATTCGACTCCCTGGCCGAGTTGGAGGAGTACTATACAGTGCCCGGCCGGGGCGGCCGCTACGGCTACTCACGCTCCGAGCACCCCAACTCCGAGGAGTTGGTGGCCGAGGTAGCCAAGCTGGAGGGTGCCGAAGGTGGCGGCGTTGCCACCGGCGCTGGCTTGGCGGGGCTGCTAGCCGCTGTGCTGGCTACCTGCCAAGCCGGCGACCATGTGCTATGCCCGGCCGAGCTGTATGGCGGCTCGGTGGTGCTGCTTTCGGTAGAGCTGTCGCGCCTGGGCATCGAGACTACCTACGTGCCGCTGGCCGACCTCTATGACCTCGCCCAGCACCGCCGACCGAACACCAAGCTGGTGCTGGCCGAAGTGCTGAGCAACCCGCTGCTAACCGTGCTTGACGGCCCGCGCTTAGCCCGCGCCTGCCAGCAGCAAGGTATTTTGCTGCTGATTGACAGCTCGTTCACCTCACCCATTCTCACGCAGCCGCTGAGCTGGGGCGCCGACCTGGTGTGGCATTCGGTGACGAAGTACCTGGCCGGCCACTCCGACGTGACGGCCGGCGTAGTGGTGGCCCGCGACCCGGCCATCGGCCGGCGCCTACGCCAGGTAACTACTAACCTGGGCCTGATGCTGGCGCCGCTGGATAGCTGGCTGGCCGTGCGCGGCCTTAAAACCCTACGCCTACGAATGCGCCAGCACTCCGAAAATGCCATGGCGGTGGCGCAGCTGCTGGCAGCGCACCCAGCTGTGGCAGAGGTGTTTTATCCGGGCCTGGCCACGCACCCTGGCCACGCACTGGCCACCGAGCAGCTGCTAAATAGCTTGTACGGCGGCATGCTGTCGGTGCGGCTAGCCGACGACTCGGCCGCCGCTGTGGACCGGTTTATTCAGAAATCGCAGCTTTTCCCGCTGGCGCCCTCGCTGGCGGGGGTGGCTTCGTCGTGTTCCTACCCCACAGCTACCTCGCATCGTGGCCTCACCGATGAGCAGCGCCGCGCGTTGGGCATCACGCCGGGGGTAGTGCGCTTAAGCGTTGGCATTGAAGAGCCAGCCGAACTGCTAGCCGATTTGGAGCAGGCGCTGGGGTAAGGCACAGGCCAGGCACTTCTGCACCTTACAGCGGCTTTGGGGCCGCGCTGGCGCAGTTTTGCCATGCCACGCGCATTGGTTTTAAGTGCCTTTGTGCTGAAGTTCTGGTCTGCTGAGTACTATCGCTCATCTATGGGAACAGGCTTCTGCAAGTACGTGCCCACCAACGACAGCCTATGCTTTTGAACTGCTGTTCTTTCTTGCAAACCAATTAAACTTACCTCTATGAATCTTCAGCTTACGCCAGCGCAGCGCCGCATCGAGCTGGCTCGGCCCTGGGTTTTACTGGGTTGCTACGTGGGGCTCGCGCTGGCCGGCTGGTGGTGGCTAGCCGTGCCGCTGGCGGCAGTAGTGTGCCTGGCTGCCTTCGTGCAGATGCACGATGCCATGCACAACTCGCTGGGCCTGGGCAAGGTGGCCAACAAGCGCGTGCTCACGCTCAGCGGCTTGCTCATTCTTAAAAGCGGCCACGGCTTGCAAGTAACCCACCTGCGCCACCATGGCCGCTGCCTCACCGAAGCCGACCCTGAGGGCGCGCCTGCTACTTGGAGCTTCTCGCGGGTGCTGTGGCAAGGCCCCTGGCATACCCTGATGCTGCGCCGCGAAGCCCTACGCATCGCGCCCAATACCAAGCAGATACAGCTGCTCGAAACGGGCCTGACGCTGGTCTTGCTGGTCGGTTTCGCGGGGCTGTACTGGGGCACG
>CALMOO010000411.1 GCA_937871705.1 uncultured Hymenobacter sp. | reverse complement strand
TCCGGTAGCCCCGGACATGAACCAGGTCGTCGATAAAGTTGACGAGCTGGTAGCTGCCTTCAATGCGGGCCTAGGCACCAGCAACGCCATCGTAGGCGGGCCCAAGTACGTGCAGTACTTGGACAGCGGCACCTATGGCGTGCCAGCCGAAGCGAGTACCTTAAATCGACTTGACCCGGCCACCATCCTGCCGGGCAACGTGGCCACGGTCATCAACCCGCACCCAACGCCGCTCACCAAGACGGCCCCTAGCAAGCAGTACGTGGCCACCATCGTGGACACGGGCGGCGTGCAGGTGCCGGCCTACACGGGTGCATCGACTACGGTCGGCATCAGCTGGGTAGAGGTAGTGAGCGCTGACAGCTTCACCGCGCTTACCGCTGCGGAGCTGAACCCCGGCAAGGGCGCCTATGCTGGCCTAGCCCTGCGGCCACTGCTCATTGCCCTGGTGAATGGCATCGGCACGGGTACGACTACCATCACCACCAACAACGGCGCGCCCGCGAAGCCTGCTGCGCCCAAGTCGGGCCAGGTTGATGACACGGGTGATACGTTCTCGGTGCTCATCGTGCCGGGCTATAGCAGCTACGCGCAGTATTGGGCCTTCTATCCGGGGAGTGACGGCAACGTGCTGCTGACGAGCGCCATTGCTTACCAAGTGGGCAATCGCATTTACCTCAAGTATGCAGGCGCTGCGGCTATCGGGGAAGTAGGCATTGGCGTGGCACCGAATGGAAGCCTGCCAGCTGGTGACTTCTGCACCAATGCCGACCCGTTCACAGGAGCTGTGGTAGTGACGCCGCCGGCTACGACTACGCCGGATGCGCCTGAGGTTAGCTTCGAGCCCACGGCGCGTATCCTCTCGGCTTCGCATCCGCTCTTCGGTACCGCTGACCTGGAATACCGCCACTACACCGGCACCGTGCTGGCCTACGCCGCCATTGGCGTGGATGACGGGGCGCACGTGGCCAATGAGTGGCAGTACCGCGTGAAGGCTGCCACCGGCCGCACGGTCAGCGACTGGGCAGGCAATGAGGCGATTGCCGCGAAGACGGTGGCGAATGTGTTGCCAGTAGCGAACGCCGGCAGTGATAATGTGGTACAGATAGCCTCTGGCGCTACAACGGCCAGCTTTATTCTGCAGGGGTCTGGCACCGACTCAGACGGGACCATTGTCGGTTATTCGTGGCAGAAGAAAAGCGGCCCAAGTGGTGCAGTCTTTAATTCTACCGCTATTAATAACCCGACCGTAAGCTTGGCACCGGCCGGCACGTACATCTTTAGCTTGATTACGACCGATGACGACGGCGCCGTTTCGCTAGCTGACGATGTGGTAGTGACGGTGAACGCAGCGCCCGTCGTGAGCGATGAGGTGCTGATTGTGTACGTGTCTACCAGCCGGGGCAACGCCTATGATGGCTACACCGTTGCCGCTAACGGCCGCGACGGGCAGGACCACCCCGACCAAGCCATGCCAGCGCAGCTCAAGGTCATCATTGGGAACGCCAACTACGATTACGCCAACTTCTCGCAGTCCGGTACGACGATGGGCCCCACCGCGCACGGCCCGAACGTGCCAACGCTGACCACGCTCCAGCAGCGCTTCAACGCCCTGGACCTGAGCAAAGGCTACACCCGCATCGTGGTTGTGTTCATGGAAGGTGTCAACGACCTGGCCTACGGGGCCGATGCCGACACCACGCTGGGCTATATCCGCCAGGGCCACCAAATTGCCCATGCGTTCGGCGTCAGCAAGGGCATTCCCGTGCGGACGGTGGAAGTAACCGAGGCCGCCTCCTACTACGCCATCAACGACCAGTACGCCACGGTGGCCCAGGTGAAGGAGGGCCTGGTGCGCCTCAACAACCTCAAGCGCGCGTACTGGAAGGCTAGCGACGCCACTGGCTTGGCAGCGGACGCCTTCATCGACTTAGAAGCAAATGACCCAGTGTTCGCCTATACCACACCCGACAAAGTAGATTACTCCGTCTACTTTGAGGTTAACCGAGGGCTGCACTTTACGCTCGGTACGGTGGGGGTGAGTGGGGGCTACTACCGACTGGCCGCCGCGCAAGCCGCCGGCATTGCTACGGTGGCCGCTGGGGGCACCGTGGGCACGGTCACACCTTTCGTGGGCAATTCCGACACGGGGCCAGGTACACTGGTAGCCCACCCAGGTACGCCCCAGCCTGAAAGCCTAGTTGGTGCCACGGTCGACTCGGACGGTACGCTACGCGGCAGCAGTGGTCAGGAGTGGCAGATGGGCGACATCCTGAGAGAAGCCATTGGCTCCTCTACAAACACCATTCGGGGTATTGCGCACTGGAAGATTCGCGCCGCGCAAGGCGAGTACGTGGCGGGCCTGAATACGGTGAACACTACCGCCCACTTTGATGACATCAAGTATGCGTTTCACGTCAATGCGCAACCCAATAAAATTCGGGTTTTCGGCCAGTACACGCCTTACAATGGTGGCAATAACGCTGGCTACGTGCCCTACACGGACGAAGACACAGTGTACCTGGTGGTGTACGCCAACAAGCTGACCTGGTGCTTGAACACGCTGGACAACATCCTCTTTCAAACGCTTTCCGTTACGCCTGACCTGCTCTTTTTCGATATATCCCTGCGTTTCAATACTTCTAACCTCAATGGTGTCATAATCGAGGCCACCAATCCAGTGCTAGCGCCAGCACCGTCGGCGCCGCCGGCGCCGACGCTAGCCTACTTCGGGGTAACAGGCGCGAACATTGCTACGACCAATGGCGTGGCCCGCGCCACTAATGGAGCCGCTGCAGGCACTTACGGCGCCATTGGCACGGCCAGCCGCATGCTACAAGCCAATACCGCTGGGTACGTAGCTATTACGGCTGCCGATCTGAATGTGGTAGTAGGCTGGAGCACTTCCCCGACCCCGACCGGGTATTACAGCATGAACCTGGGCTTGTTCCTGAATCGGGACGCGGCTGGCAGCACAGCAGCTCACTTGTTCTACACCAACTCGGGCTCGACCCCCAGCACTGGTACGGTGGCTCCTCTCAACCTGGCGGTGCAGGCAGGCACCTTCTATGCGTTGCGGCGGCGCACGGACATGAGCCTGAACCTGGAAACCACCACTGTTGGCGGCAGTGATGATGCCAACTGGACCATTGTGCACAACTATGGAACTACGGCGGTTGCGCTTTACACGACCGTAGATATTGCTGGTGACGGCGTGCTCAGTAGCCTGCAAGGGCTAGGCCTCGTGGCTGTATAGTTAAGAGCCTGTAACAACAAAAAGCCTCGCCGATTGAGCGAGGCTTTTTGCTTACATACCATCGGCACCACTGTCATGCCACATATCATCCCGCTTCTGTTTTTCATCTGGCCATTCATCTTCCTCCGCGTGTGAGAATAGAATGCAAATACGCCAAACGAAGCCAGCTAGCATAACTAAGACAAATGCGTGGAATCCGTATTCGGCGATGTATTGCATGATAAGGAGTGCTTAATTTTTCTCAAGATAAACGATAAGTCGCTTGCCAAGATTCTGCGCAGGTATTTCAACCAGTCGATACAGTGCTGTAGAAATTAGAATGCTGCCAATTGCCACCAAGACATAGCGCAAACTAAAGTCGAGTAAAGCAGTCAGCATTCGCGTAGGATGAATCAGGTCAGAATGACCTGTACGCTCCAGCATAAATAGGATAGCGAAGTGGCATAGGTAGAATGAAAATGAAATCTCACCGATATAATTTATTATCGGATTCACTAAGAGCCTTGGTGCATGCTTGCTTAGACCTAGCGCAAGCAGCATAAATGCGCCTGCAAACCAATAATGCTGCCCTTCACTGACTGCTCCAGTGCGTTGCAATGAGTTGTTGCCAAAGCCGGTAAACAGCACAAACAGAACAGCTCCGGCAGCCAAGAGCAGCGTAGTCGCCTGCAAGCTCTTATCCTGGCCATCCTTCGTTAGCAGTAAATACAGGAGAATACCAAAGCCGAAAACCGGGAGTTGGTTGCTCCAAAATGAGAACAGGAAACTATACCATAATTCCTGTTCAGGAATAGCATGCAAGGGTGTAAGTACTATGCTCAGTAGACAGGCAGCCAACATGGTGTACGCAATGAAGCGCACGGCTTTATCTACCGTAGTTAAGCGCGGCATTAAAAATGGTGCAAGTGCATAAAACCACCACTCGGCTGCTAGCGACCAACTCCCAGGCACTAAAGAATCTATCCAGTAGGGATTTACACCGTGCAAAAAGGTAAGGCTTGCTACAATCTTGGCCAGCGAAACTGGGTGCCCCATCACGCCACTGAACCAATAGGTGTAGAAGGCAATACCCACGTAGAACATCGGAGCAATTCGAAAGAACCTACGCAGGAAGAAGTTGCGCGTAGGATGCTTTTCCTGCTTGCGCCTAGACATGGAGAGGAACAGCGTAAAAGCCGACATTACGAAAAACAACTGCACACCTCTGGCGCCTTGGTTAACAACGGTTTGCAACAGCGGAGAGAAATAGTGCAAGTCAGTCGAGCCGTAGAGCCCGTTGTGGACTAGCAGTACCAGTAAAATGGCCCAGCCGCGCAGGGCGTTAACATAATTAAGCTTGGCAGGCGGAGCTATAATAACAGGAGCGGTATCAACCATGAAAAAACAATAAATGCAATAAGTTGGTAAAGTTACCAGTCAGTTGCTGCCTAAGCCCTGCCTCACCCCGCGAGGCTTTTTGCCGTATGTAGATACCTTTGTAAGAAGCCGCCCACATGATGACTACTGCCTCTACTTCTACGAAACGCAAGCGCTCAAGCAAGCCTGGCTACACGAAGCCCTTCAACTCTAATATCATCGCCGTTATTCTCTTAGGACTGCTCGCGCTACTCGTAACTGCAATAAAAACGTTCAATTGGTAGCGTAAGCCTACCACCTACCTGTCATCAGCCTCGCCCCACCCGGCGGGGCTTTTTCGTAGCCCTTCAAAATCCAGTTACGCTTTTGACACTTTGATTTGCTGCCAGCTAAGCTGCGCGGGAAATTTGAGGCTATGAGCTACTTAGCCAAGCCCCTGACCCTCACACTAGCTTTCTGCTCACCACTCGGCGTCTACTTGCGCTGGCTTAGTTGGCTCGGCACCTGGGAGGGCTTTTTCTTTCCCGGTGACATCGACGACAAAACAGAAGTCACCGACGCTACCGACCTGAGCACGGCCGATAATCGCGCCACGGTAGCCGTACGCCGCGCTGGCACCGACACGCTCACCGTGCGCGTGGGCGACCTGAGCGAAGCCCAGCACCAGGTATTGAGCACTCTTATCGACTCGCCCCAGGTCTATCGGCAGTATGCCAATGGCCAGCGTGTGCCCGTGCTCGTGGCCGCCAGTGCCACGGCTACCCGCACCAGCTCCGATGGTCGCTACACCTTCGACCTCGATATCAAGCTTCCTGCTCGTAACGCCCTTACCCACTAATGGCTTACCTTCTCAAATATGCCGATGGCTCAGCGCAGGTGCTCAGCGGGCGCGTGGCCATTACGCGCCAAGATAACGACATCACCAAGCCCGACACGGTGCAGGCTGCGTTCTCGACGAGCTTCGCGCTCCCGGATGACGTGACCACGCATAAGCGCCTAGCTCAGCCGCACGTCGGCACCAGCTTGAGCAGTGCGCCCTACCAAGGTGCGGCCGTCTGCCTCGAAGTCAGCGGCGTGGAAGTGCTACCTGGTGCTCGGCTACGGCTTTCGGACTATACGCCACGCACCGGCTACACCGGCCAGCTGCTCGCCGGCAACAAGGCGTTCTACGACCTACTCGGTGATAAAACCCTGCGCGACCTGGATATGTCAGCCTTCGACCACGAGTGGACCCTGGCCAACGTGGTAGCTGCTGCTGCCAATACGAGTTATCAGCGCGGCTACGTCTACGACCTCTATGACCGCGGCCTGGGCGCACCACCCCTACCCCCCATGAGCAGCAAGCTCTACGAGGCGGGGTATTGGCCGACAGCCTACGCCCGTGCGGTTTTCGAGCAAATCTTTACCGATGCTGGGGTAAAGTGGAGCGGCACCCTACCCCCCATTTTCGACACAGCCTTACTACCCGCAACGCAGCCCTACGGCTATTCTGATGCAACGCGCCAAGCCGACGAGTCAGTAATAGGCTACAACCCTACTGACCAACGCCGGCGCTTCACCTCGGAGCAAGATGCGGTATTACCCTACTACCAGACTGGCGCCACCAAGCAGGACCCCGACCTGCACGTCGGCAGTGCCGCTCAGGTCGATACGGTGCTGTTCACGCGCACCATCACCTTGCCCGGCTACTACGACCTCAAGGCTGAGCAGGATGTACATATTTACTGCAATCCTATCCTGCCTGGCGAAGTGAGTGCGACCGCGCAAGTGTTCGTCAACGGCGTGCTCGTAGGCAATGAGGATGCCATTCGCGGTGGGGGCGTACTGGAAACGACGCTCACGGCCCTGGCCGAGCGCCAGTTGCTCAAGCCCGGCGACGTGGTGCAGGCCCGCTACAAGTTCGACCGCTGGAAAACGTACAACACCTGGCCCACCGACACCTTTTGGGACTTGCTGCCCAAGGGCCGCCTCACCGTGCAGCTGCTGGCTGATTTCCCGCCTCGTGGCCGGGTGCACCTCTCGGACTGGCTCCCGGATATGCCGCAAAAGGATTTCGTAAAAGCCTTCGTACAACTCTACGGGCTGACGCAAACTACTAACCCCTACACCAATGCTGTGACTTTCCGCCGCACCGCCGTCGTACTCGACAACCCAGCCACTACCGGGCTGGACTGGAGCGCGCGCCGCGATGGCTCGCAGCCGGCCAAACGTAGCTGGAAGCTGGGTGACTTTGCCCAGCGCAACTGGTTTCGCTGGAAAGAGGATGACAGTAACACCGAGTACGCGCACGCCAAGTGGGACCAGGCGCATGCCGGCATTGGTTGGGATGATGATGCCGCCAAGAAATCGGCTCTAGCCTTCGCCGCCGGCTATCTTGACAATGGGGCTGGGGATACCAGCCTCGATGCCACGAAAGATGTACTGACGCTCCCCTTCGCGGCGAGTGTCGTAGGGGATGCTGGCCTCTTGCTGCTGCCCTACTGGAAGCCCAAAGCAGGCAGCGACTACCAGGCCGATTTGCAAGTGATTCAGGATGCGCAGGATGACGGTACTTACTCCCTGGCGGAAGCCATAGCGGCCCGCGCCAAGCTCTTTACCGATGACTTTGATGTGCAGCAGGCTGAGCCGCGCTTGTGCTACCAGCTCGCAGCTACCAGGCAGGTGCTGCTCGAAGATGATTTGGGCCAGCAGCAGGAAGTGAGCATGCGCCTGAGCTACTTCGTGCTGCGCAGCCAGGCGGAAGACTTCGACTTCACGCGCTCCCTGCTGCCCCGCTACTACCCGCACCTGGCGGCGGCGCTGGTGCGGCCCTTGGTGCTGCGGCCCTACGTGCGGCTGACAGCCGCGGAGGTGGTGGCCTTCGACCAGCTGCAGCTCACGTGGCTGGAAGATGAGCAGGCCTGGTTTTTTATCAATAAAATTGACAGCTGGGAAGCGGATGCGGCCAGCACGGCCGTAGAATTAATCCGGCTGTAAGTGTAAAGAATCCTTGCTGCTTAAGCTACTACAAGGAGAGAGTATGCCGACTAATTCGGCAGCCAAGTAGCGGTGTCCTTCTTCACTAAGGTGCCCCAAGTCATAAAACAGCGCGGGGTCTCGTTGAATA
>CALMOO010000410.1:2529-3816 GCA_937871705.1 uncultured Hymenobacter sp. | reverse complement strand
GATAGTGTAGGCTTTATCGCTCAGCGCCCCCACAAAATTGCCCCGGTGGCCCTGCATCTTTTCCCCATTTTCGCGGGTGTACTTACCGGAGAGGGCTCCCATCTTGAGCGGGCTCCAGGGCAGCACACCCAGGCCTAGCTCCTGGGCCATCGGGAGTAGTTCGCCCTCGGCCGTGCGTTCTAGCAGCGAGTACTCGGTTTGCAGCCCGATGAGCGGGGCCCAGCCCCGGAAGTGCGCCAGCACCTGCGCCTGCGCCATTTTCCAGGCCGGTGAGTCGGAGAAGCCTAGGTAGCGCACTTTGCCGGCGCGCACGAGGTCGTCGAGCGCCCGCATGGTTTCCTCTACCGGCGTGAACCGGTCCCAGTTATGCAGGTAGTAGAGGTCGATGTAGTCGGTTTGCAGGCGGCGCAGCGACTCATCGCATTGCGCCACGATGGCTTTGCGCCCCGCCCCGCCCCCGTTGGGGTCACCGGCGTAGAGGTTGCAGAAGAACTTGGTGGCCAGCACCACGCGGTCGCGCTGCCCCCGGTGCTGGAAGAAATCGCCAATAATCTTCTCCGAGTGGCCCCGCGTGTAGATGTTGGCGGTGTCGATAAAATTGCCACCGGCCGCTAGGTAGCGGGCGATAATGGCCTCGGAGTCGGCCACGTTGGCCCCCCAGCCCAAGTCGTCGCCGAAGGTCATGCCGCCCAGGCAAAAAGGACTTACGCGCAGGCCCGAGTGGCCCAGCGTTACAAAATCAGTGAGTGGCATACTAAATGAGCAGCTAGGTGGAAGGATTGCCAGAGCAGCCCTAGCGCGGGCTGCTACCGAGGGTCAAAGTTCTGACCCTCACCTTGTCCCTTACTGGCCTCTAGCAAACCAAAACTAGTGAAATTCAACTATTGCCGATGTCTGACGATAGTGCCGGGGCGATTGACCGGTGTTTTTCCTGAAAAAAGCACTGAAGCGCGCAGGTTCTTCGAAGCCCAGGCTATAGCCAACCTCAGCTACCGTCCAGGTAGTGTGCCGCAGCAACCCTACCGCTTCTTGCACTACGCGCTCGGCTAGCAGTTGCGAGGTGCTTTTACCGGTAGCCGTCTTCAAGGCGCGGTTAAGGTAGTTGACGTGCAGCGCCAACTGCCGCGCATAATCGACGGGGAGGCGTAAGGGAATGGGCTCCTGGGGCGAAGCCGGCGGAAATTGTCGCTGCAGCAGCTCCGTAAACAGCTCTGCAATGCGGGCGGCGGCGGGCGGCCCCGCCGTCGACACCTCGGCCGGCTGCATCTGCCCGTTCAGGAACTCGAC
>CALMOO010000410.1:1193-2519 GCA_937871705.1 uncultured Hymenobacter sp. | reverse complement strand
GGCCTCATGCATGAGGCTCAGGACCCGCGCCCGAATGGCATCGTACTTCAAGGGGTAGTCCGACTGCAAGTCGTGCAGCAGCTGCTCGAACAAGGCCCGCAGGTCTGCCACCTGCCCCGGGGTAGGGTAAAACACGGGGATGATACCCGGTCGAAACAGCGGGTAGGACTTAATATGGCCAAAATGCGTGAAAAAGTCATCCGTGAAGATGCACACATACCCGTGCTGCTCCCCATCCAGGCGCTCACACTGGTAAGGGATTAGCGGGTTGGTGAACAGCAGCGCGGGCTGGCGTATCTCCAGCGCTTTGTCGGCATAGGTAAAGCGGTTGTTGCCCAGCGCCAGCGTGATTTTGTAGTAGTCGCGGCGCTGAAACGGCAATGGCCGCGCCTTGGCGCCGGCAAAATCGCTGACGCGGAACACATTAAAATGCCCGGCTTCCTGCCGCGGCCCCGGTAGCACGTAGGGCCGGTTGCTATAAAAATCCGCTAGTGTTTCTGCTTTGCCAATCGCCATAATAGTCGGGTGCCGGCCGGATACTCCCCTCTGCCAACCTAGCAGTGAGCCCGGTGCAATCAGTCAGTTGATGTAATAAGACAAACGGCCCACTGCTTGGTTTAGCTGCCCAGCCACCGGCAAGCGCGACCTGTAACCACGTGACCAAGCGCTGCCCTGCGTTTTCAATGCCTCTCGCTACGACCTAGGCCCTATTGCATTGCTACGGCCTGCCGGTGCGACACCCGCTGGCGGAATTCGTCGCCGTGTGTCTCGCACCACGCTTGCATGGCATCAACCACAGCCAGCAGGCTTTCCCCAATAGAGGTGAGAAAGTATTCTACCTTCGGTGGCGAGACGGGGTAAATGACCTTGCGTACAATGCCGTCGTCCTCCAACTCTTTAAGCTGCTGGTTGAGCACCCGCGGTGTGGCGGTGCTGTTGCGGCGGTGCAATTCGCTGGGCCGTCGCAGGCCTTGCCGAATATTATGAATCAGGCAGGGCTTCCATTTACCACCCAGCATTTCCATGGTAACGCCCACCCCACAGGTGAGCGGCCGGTCTAGTTTGTGTTTGTACATAAGGTGTGGGAGAAGCTAAAAATCATGCTTGGGATAACTGTATAACTACTAAAACGGCCGTTTAGCCAAGCACCAAGCTTACCAGGATAAATTTATCAGTAGCTGAACAATTTCGCCCTAATTGACTGCGGGGCCGTGCGTCCAGACCTTTGCAGAAAATTAATCCAGCACGCCGAAAACCATCCCAAGACGCTTTCCGTGGCCAGCTAATTGATTGCCTGGCAAACGGAAGGATTACCCGGCACTGCGG
>CALMOO010000410.1:0-1183 GCA_937871705.1 uncultured Hymenobacter sp. | reverse complement strand
ACTCACGCATAAAGAGAAAACTACCGCCCTGCAACGCAGCATCGAGCTAGGTACCACCACTCAGTTGGGCTTGCTACACCCAACCCGTTATAAGCAACATAATCCCAACCTTGCCGATGGGATAGCCGGCGTTCACGCTATTCACGGCCTGCTGCCACTCGATAAAGTGTATGCCCATGTGGTGCGCGCCTTCGAAGATGGCGACTATGCCTTCGTACACGTGGATTACCACCTGTTCGGGCACACCGTGGCTTTTGATATCCACCGCTATGAGGACGATATAGCGGTAGAACACTGGGACAACCTCCAGGACATGCCCACCGGCCGTAACAAAGCCGGCCGCACCATGACCGATGGCAAAACCCAGGCTACGGACCACCACAAAACGGCCGCCAATAAAGAGCTAGTTCAACGATTTACGCAGCAGGTACTAGTGGCACAGCAACTGGAAGCCATTGGCGCCTATTTTAACGGTGACCAATTAGCCCAGCACAACCCCCACATGGGCGACGGGGTAGCCGAGTTGCTGAGTACGCGGCAGCAGTGGGCGGCACAAGGTACCCCGGCGCAGTATGACCGGGTGCACCTGGTGCTAGGCGAAGGCAACTTTGTGCTAGTGCTGAGCGAGGGCTATTTTCTCGGCAAACACGTGGCCTACTACGACCTTTACCGGGTCGAAAACGATAAAATTGTGGAGCACTGGGATGTAGTAGAGGAAATTCCAGTCGAGCAGGACCGCCAAAATCTTAATGGTAAATTCTAGGGTCCAGGCCTGCCTATTTGAGCAGAGCCACTCATAACCAGGGCGCTTAGCGTCCAGCGCAAGCAAGGCGTGGCAAAATCAAACCACTAGGGCCCACACACCTTCTCAGAGGATTGCTAGCGGTGGCTGGAAGTTCTCCTCTACCAGCTTGAAAGTTAGGCAGGGCCCCGCAGGAGCCCTGCCTATTTTCTTCTTGTTAGGCTCAGTTAAGCAGGTTCCAGATGGACGTGGTCCAGCTAAGCCGGACAGAGTGGGAACATTAGTTGTGCGCCGCAGCCTGCGTGCTGTAGCTTTCCACTGCTAGACGCAGGGAACTAAGATAAAGGCAAGCCAACGTATAGTGTCTTGATTGACTAGCGCCGAGCAGGGGGTAGCAAAATCCCTAAGCTGGCACGGCAGCCGGGGGTACTGGCTGCAGCC
>CALMOO010000409.1 GCA_937871705.1 uncultured Hymenobacter sp. | reverse complement strand
TGTATATACATGAGTCGGCCCTTTGCGCAGCTTTTCTTGCACGCCGTCCGAATCGTTTCTTCCGGTGTTGACCTTCTAAATGCCTTTTAAAAAAGAAAAAAATTCGACTCGGCTTGTTTTGAAATTTTTTGAAGCTTCTTTAATACTCTTTTATTCTTTAGAGGCTCATAACGTGTTGGTTGTTAAGTATTTGTGAAGATTGAACCGGAAAATCGGCCGTTGTGGACCGGAAAATCGGCCGTTCAAACCGGAAGATTGGCCGTTGTGAACCGGAAAATCGGCCGTTCAAACCGGAAGATTGGCCGTTCAAACCGGAAGATGTCCTTACCTTTTCCGGTATCAACGGCCAATCTTCCGGTTTACCCTATGAACGGACCCCTAAACGGACTGCAAACCAAGCTCCATGAGGTTGCCTTTTTAAGCAACACCTTTGTGCGCTCACCTCTGGCGCTCAGCAATGTAGAGGCTCGTATTTTTGCCCTTGCGCTGGGCTGCCTGCATCAGAAGCAGGATACGCTGTCGTTTCGTATTCATTTTAACGACATCACGCGCGGTGGTAATACCGGTGGCAAGCAGTACACGGAACTAGCTGCGGCTCAGACGCGCCTGACTCAGCCTATCATCAATACTTCGCTCAAGAACGGGAAGAAGCGCCGCGACGCTATTTCCCTGTTCAACATCCTGAGTCTCGACGAGGGTACTAACCTGATAACGGGGGAGTTTAACCCCCGGCTGAAAGAGCACCTGCTGGATTTGACGGGGAAATTCACGACTGTGGAGCTGGAGTCGTTGCTCACGCTGAAGAATGCGCATAGCCAGCGTCTGTTCTGGATTATGCGCAGCTACCACAATCAGACCTGGGAAGAGCCGCTGCCGTTTGATACGTTGCGGGAGTGGCTGTTCGGCGAAAATTCGGAGCAATACTCTGATTGGACTGACTTCAACCGGTACGTGCTCAAGCCCGCGATTGAGGAGTTCCGGGTTATCGGCTGGGAAGTGGCCGTGACCCTGCAGCGACGCGGCCGGCGGGTAGAGGCGTTGGTATTTAAGATGACTAGCACCGAGGAGCCGCTACTGCCGGTGATAAAGGCCAAGAAGGTATTGACTCTAACGGAGGTTGAGGAATTTCGTCGGATGCTGGAGGCGACTTACCGGGAACTGCCGGCACTGTATGACCGGCTCCGTCTCGACTTCGAACTCAAAGAATACCAGGCGCGCGAAGTGGTCCAGAACGTGAAGGATTTGGCGGCCTACCAGGCCGTTACTAAGGTACTTTACGATGTGCGACTGGTCCTTGCCAGCCGTAAGCCGATTAAGTCGCTGCCCGCTTATACACTCAGCCAGCTTAAAGCCGTGCTTCCTGTATACCAGCCGCTGGGGGCTGCGGCAAGTACCTTGGCCAAAAGCGCGGGTTCGCGAGCCGCATCGGTAACCTTGCAGGCGCAGCTTCAAGAGGTGCAAGAACGCCTAAAATTTGTGCAGGAAGAGGCGCCAACCAATTTGTTTTCCGAGCAGGAAAAACTGTCACGCATTGCTACCATTGAGGCCGAAATTGTAGTGCTGACTAAAAAGTTAGCAATGTAGTATGAGGTTTCGCGAGGTGTCTTAACTAGAGTTGAAGTGCATTTTCAGAATAATAACTTCGGTTAAAAACTTGGTACAAATGCTGCCTTGACCATGTGTGACTAGCTACTTGTGATGAGTGGTATAAAATAGTATTTCGCGTGTTTTTCCACTCTTATACTATTATAAACTAATTGATAATCTGTTGCTTACAGATGATAGCTAGCTGTATTCAACATGCCTTCCGCTCTCGAACAATTGTGCTGATTTAAGGCTAGCATCCGTTAGCCAACGCTATCGCTTGATTAGCCAAGCTTCGCTAAATACGCCGTATATTCGCAATACGCGAATCATGAATTGTAATTTATGCGCAAGTTTAACGGCCTCCGACCTCAGGATGTAGCCCTGTTACTCAAGCTAGTGGCTCACCCTGACCAAGCTTGGCTAGGCAAGGAGTTAGCGCAAGCCTTGTACCTAAGTGCCTCGGAAGTATCGGAGGCGCTGGCCCGCTGCCGATTTAGTCGGTTACTGGCTGCTGACCCGCACGCCCTGCTTGTACAGCGCCACTCGCTATTAGACTTTCTCTTCTTTGGCCTGCCCTATGTCTTTGCCGTCCAGCCCGGCGCGCCCGCTCGGGGATTCGCTACGGGGGCCAGCGCTCCGCCCCTAGTCCAAACCTTCGGCCCCGAACCGGCCTACGTGTGGCCAGGGGCAGTTGGTAGCCAGTGGGGCGTAGTGGTTGAGCCCCTGTATCCCCAGGCCCCTGCCGCGGCCCAACAGGATTCGGAACTCTATAGCCTGCTCGCCCTCACCGATGCCCTGCGCCTGGGGCGGCCGCGGGAAGTGAAGCTCGCGCGCCAGCTGCTGGAGCAGCAGCTCATCGCCTCCACTCTAGTCCCCACGAGCCATGCATAAGGAAGCCCAAAACTTACCGCGCCTCATGGCCGTAGGCCACGCGCTTGGTCCCCTGCGCGAGCGCGTCGTCTTTGTGGGTGGAGCAGTAGTCAGCCTCTACAGCACCACGCCCGCTGGTACGCCGGAGCCCCGCGTCACGGAGGACGTGGACTGCATTGTTGAAGTCGCCCCGCGCACGGCCTTTTACCAGCTGGAAGAGGAATTACGCGCCCTGGGATTTGTCAACGACGTGGCCTCGGGCGTGATTTGCCGCTGGACCTATCAGGGCTTGACCGTCGACATCATGCCCACCGACCCAACCATCCTGGGCTTTGGCAACCCGTGGTACGCGGCGGGCTTTACCGAAGCGATGCCCTACCGGTTGCCGGATAACTCGACGATTCGGGTGCTGAGTCCCGTGTTCTTCCTACGCACCAAATTAGTCGCATTACGCGACCGCGGCTGGGGCGAGTTGCGGGTGAGCCAGGATTTGGAGGATATCGTGCACCTGGTCGATAACCGGCGGGAGCTGCGGGCCGAGCTAACCCAGGCAGACGCCAGCGTGCAAGTCTACGTGCGGCAGCAGTTGCAGGAACTGCTGGCTCACCCCGCTTTTGCCGAAGCCCTATCCTGGACGGTCCCCTACGGGGCGGACTACACCTATCAGGCTGCAGTGCACCAACGGCTGCGGGAGCTAGCCACCGGCTGCTAAGGTAATGGACGTTTTAGGGAACAAACAGCCCTGGCAACTGCTGTTATGGCACTAGACCTAAAAGCCACCGAAAAGCGTATCAACCAGTACTTTTCGCAAAAGCGATAACTTTTAGCTATGCTTAAGGAAGCCAAAAACGTGGACTTTTACACAACTGGCCGACAGCCTTCGGAGCAGGAATTTGCCCACATCAGCGAATGGATTAAGCGGGATAAGAAAAAACAAGCGGCCCTCAAACCGAAGCCAACAACTGGTACTGACCCGTTTATCAACTAGGGTCATGGTATCAGGGGTCGCACGAGAGTTCGAACAGAAAACCCCGATAAGGAAATGCGGTCAAGCGTAAAGAGCTATCAGTCAGCTATTGCTAAATTTATCAGGGAAAGGGTAAGTAGCCAGATGTCATAGTCAGTATACTCTCTGGCGAGCCTTAAGTACTACTTTTAGGAAGACTCAGCAGCCTTCACGCGAGTGGATTCTACTACTGCAAATGGCTTAGCGGGGCTTTCTATTCGAACTCTCATGCGCCCCCGGTTACTAGATTGCTTATCCCGATAAAGGGATGCTACCTAGCTCAGTAAGTATGGGTCAGAAAACTAAACCGCCAGAGTTTTCGGAACCCACTTCTTGACCCGCCAAAACGCAGCTTACCAGTCTGTCGGGTGGGGTAGGAGAGGGGTCGCAGTAAGGCGCAGTGGCTGTTGCAGAACTCTTGGCCTTCCCGTTGCCAAGCCGATTATGATGGCGGTATCGCTTCTTCCAGCGCCGCAAAAAATGCCCCTTGGGTGATGGGACTGGCAGGGCGATGGCCAAGCTTAGCGTCTTTTTGGGCTGATGCTTGAGTAGCTTCTTCAAATTAAAAGCGATAGCAGTCAAAAGCATCGTTTTGTGGGCGCTACTGCGGCCCCGTGTATTGACCCGTCGCAGACCATAGTGCTGGAGCAAGCTGCCAAACACAGGTTCGACAGTGCGCTGGCGCAGCCGGCGCATGCGCCGGCCTGGGCGACTTTGCTGCCGGGCGAGCGCCCGGCGATACTACGCATCGTAAGCCGTGCGGGTAATCTTGCGTTTCGTACTCTTCGGCGCGCAGGTAGGCTTGCGTGGGCACAGGCGACAATCACGGCTGGAGGCACTGTAGCGCTTACTAAGCCGTCCATCCGGGTCAGAGTCGAAGCACTTAAATGGGAGCTGCTTGCCAGCTGGGCAGGTAAAGTAGTCAGCTTGCTGGTCGTAGCTAAAGCCCTCAATCTGGGACTTGTACTTGCCAAAGACCGGTATCCAGGGCGTGATGCCCTGCGCTTCGAGTAGGGCGTAGTTCACCCCGTTTGAATAGTTAGTGTCCGCCGCGACCTCGCGCAACGGCAGCCTCTGCGTGGTCAGGCGCTGGTGTAAAGGAGTGAATACTGGGCAGCAGGGTGCAATCGCGCTGGTCGGCGAAGTCGGCTTGCACGTGGCTAATAACGCCGTGGGCCTCGTCCACGGCCATACTACAGAGATAGTTGAGTGCTAGCGCCTTGCCGGGCTTGACCGAAATGCGGGCGTCAGGGTCGGCGGGGCTGTAGTGCGTCTTGTTGCTCAGTAATCGGGCTTGCGGACGGCCGCGCCCCAAGGGTCCGCTGTCATTCCGTAAGTAGCGGGCGTGGGTAGCGGCCAGGCGCTGTAAGGGGT
>CALMOO010000408.1 GCA_937871705.1 uncultured Hymenobacter sp. | reverse complement strand
GCCCAGGGCCGCGAAACCATCCAGCAATTTGCCAAGTACCTGCCCGAGAGCGACGCTGAAAGCATCTTGCCCGACGACGCGGGCAACCTCTGGATTGGCGGCACCGGCCTCTACCGCTTCACGCCGGCCACCCGCCGCTACCTGCGCTACGACGTGGCCGACGGCCTGCAAAGCAACGCCTTTAAGATTGGCGCGGCCGCCCGCGGGGCCGACGGCACGCTCTACTTCGGCGGCATCAATGGCCTCAACTACTTCCAGCCCTGGGCCATTCAAGCCAATCCGTCGCCGCCGCTGGTGCAGCTCATTGGCCTGCGCGTGATGAACCAGCCCGTGGCCGTGGGCCAGCCCTTCCACGGTCGCGTACTGCTGCCGCAGGCGCTTTCGCAGCCGCAAACCATCACCATCAAGGCCGCTGAGAATGATTTTTCGGTGGAATTCGTGGCGCTGAATTACACCAATCCGCAGAAAAACCACTACGCCTACCGCCTGCTCGGCTACAACGAAGGCTGGGTAGACCCCGGCCCCGGCCAGCGCACGGCCAGCTTTGCCAACCTACCCCCTGGGCACTACACGCTGGAGGTCAAGGCTGAGAACGGCGAGGGTAAATGGTCGCGCCAGCCCGCGACCATGCAGTTTGAGGTACTGGCGCCGTGGTACAAAACCTGGTGGGCCTACCTGCTGTATGCTAGCGCGTTGTTTGGAGGCATTGCGCTGTATCGCCACGTCGAGATGATGCAGCAGGGCCTGCGCGGCAAGCTGGCGCTGGAGCAGTTTCAGGCCGAGAAGGAGAAAGAGTTGACCAACCTCAAGCTGGGCTTTTTCACCAACGTGAGCCACGAGCTGCGCACCCCGCTCACGCTCATTTTGGCCCCGATGGAAGAGTTGATTGCCGCTCGCGGCCCCATCGACAACCTGCGCGACAAGGTAATGCTGATGCACAAGCAGACCCACAAGCTCTTCGACCTGGTAAACCAGCTGCTCGATTTTCGCAAAGTAGAATCAGGCAACGTGCCGCTGCGTGCCAGCTACGGCAACGTGCCGCCGAGCGCCGCATTGAATACCTCCTCGACGTGCCCGCCGAGCCGGTCGCCCTGTACTTCGACCGCAGCAAGCTGGAAATCATCCTAACTAACCTACTGTCCAACGCCTTCAAGTACACGCCCGAGGGCGGCCGCATCGAGCTGGCGGCCACGGTCGTGGGCACGCCGGGCGGCGACGCCGTATTCCAGGTCGAGCAACTGGTAGGCAACTACTTAGAGATAAGCGTAGTCGATACCGGCACCGGTATTCAAGCCAATGAGCTGGCGCATATATTCGACCCCTACTACCAAGCCTCGCACACCGACACGCTGCGTATGACGGGAACCGGCATTGGGCTGTCGCTGGTCAAGCAGTTTGCTGAGCGCCACGGCGGCACGGTGCATGTCGAGAGCCAAGTGGGGGTAGGGACTACGTTCCGGCTGCGGCTGCCATTTGGCCGGGCCCACTTGCTGCCCGGCGACGTGCTGCCTAGTGCCGAGCAGTCCGAATCCCTACCCCAGGTGCCCGAGCTACCCGCCGCCTTCACGCTCTCCAATGAGCCGCTGACGCTCGGCACTCGCCCGCGCCTGCTGGTGGTGGAAGACAACGACGAGGTCTGCCAGTACCTGGAGCAGCTCTTCGCCGCTGACTTCGAGGTGCTCACGGCCGCTGATGGCCTCGAAGGTTGGGCTGCCGCGCTGGCTCACGCTCCCGCACTGGTTATCAGCGATGTCATGATGCCGCGCAGCGACGGCCTGGAGCTGTGCCGCCGCCTCAAGCAGCACCCGCGCACGGCGCACATTCCGGTGCTGCTGCTCACGGCCCGCACCGCGGCGCTGCACGAAGTAGAAGGCCTCGACCTCGGGGCCGACGACTACGTGAGCAAGCCCTTCAACCCGCTGGTGCTGCAAGCTAAAGTGGCCGCGCTGCTGCGCAACCGCCACCAGCTGCGCGAGTACTACCAGCGCCAAATCCTGCTCGAACCCACCGAGATAGTTATTGCTGACGCCGACCGCACCTTCCTGGAGCAAGCCATGCGCATTGTCGAAGCGCACCTTACCGACCCCGCCTTCAGCGTGCTCGTGCTGGCCGGCGAGCTGGCCATGAGCCAGTCGGTGGTGTACCGCCGCATCAAGAGCATCACGGGCCAAACTACGGTCGAGTTCATCCGCGACGTGCGCATGAAGCGGGCGGCCCAACTGCTGGCCCAGCCCCAGCTACGCGTGTCGGAAGTGGCCTTTCAGGTGGGGGTAGAGAACGTCAAGTACTTCCGCAAGACCTTCCAGAAAATCTACGGCATGGCCCCGTCCGAATACGCGCGGCAGCATCGCCCCGCCCGCGAAGCTGCTTTGGTCGAGGACGAGTTATTCGACGAAGAATCGGAGTAAAAGCATCAGCGCGCGGGACTGGTGTTTTTTACTTCCCAAACTCCAGTATCCGGAAGGTGCCGGGCACGATGCTGGGGCGGGGCCGCGGGTTTTCGGTGGTGGCGGGGGGGGTAGGGCCAAGGTCGGCCGTGCAGGTAAAGAAGTGGTGCGTTTTGGGGTCGACGGCAATGGTGCGGGCCCCGCGCTGCGTGGGCAGGTTGGCGACTACGGTGTACTTGTCGGGGCTGTCTTCGTGGATGACGGTGAAGGTGCCCGAGCCGTTAGACGTGACGATGGTGCGGGTGCTGGGGTCGAAGGCGGCGCCGTCGACGCCCTTGCCGATGGGCAGCACGGCCACCTGCTTACCGGTTTTGCTATCCGTGACCACCAGCTTTTCGTTGGCGCAGGCGCTGAAGAGGCGGTTGGTTTTGAGGTCGTAGGCCAGGCCGGTGGGCTCTTCGCCCGGCGCGAGGGGGTAGCGATGGCGCACGGCTAGCGTTTTGGCATCAAAGGCGATAACCTGGCTTTTGTCCTCAATATTGACGTAGATGGTGCCTTTGCCATCAGTGGCGGGCGCTTCTACGTCGCCGCCCAGCTCGGCCGTGCCCACCACGGCCCCGGTGGCGCCATCGAGCACGGTGCTGCTGCCGCCCGCGTTGCTAAATAGAAACACGCGCCGCGAAAAGGCATCGTAGAGCAGCGCATCGGGCTTGGGGCCAGTGGGCACGGTGGCGATGGTTTGCAGCGTTTTCAAGTCGAAAACTACGCAGGTGTTGCTGCGCCCGCAGGTGATGTAGCCGCGGTTGGCCGCCGGCACCACCTCAATGCCGTGGACGCCGGGCGTGTTGGCCACGGTGCCGACCACCTTGTGGGTTTTCAGGTCAATCACCTCCACCTGCGTGCCGTGCGAGGCGTAAAGGCGCTCGCCGGCCGGGTCCACGCTGAGGTAGTCCCAGCCGCCTTCGCCACCCACCGCAATGGTATTGAGCAGGTGGTAGGGGGTAGGGGCAGCGGGCGCCTGGCCCCGAACCGGCCCGCTTGCCAGGGCAAAAGCCAGGCCTAGCGCCAGCGGGGCAGTCAGCAGGTTTTTCATAAATCAAGAAGATGATAACGGAAAAAGAAGTCGGGTTTAGTGTAGCAGCGCGTCTGGCGCTTCGGCTGCAGCCGGCAGCGCCGGCGTGGGGCGCAAGGTCGTGTACACGACGAGCCCGGCCAGCAGGCCAAACAGAATGAGCGACGAGCCGGCCGTGCCGAAGCCCAGGCCGTGCTTCTCCGGCGATTTGGTAAGCAAGTCGCCGAAGGTGGCGCCAAACGGGCGGGTGAGCACAAAAGCTATCCAGAACAAGAGCACCGACGAGATGCGTGTGAAATAGTGCGCCAGCACGACCACGGCCAACAAGCTACCGATGAGCAAGGCCCCGCCGCCAAAACCCAGGCCCGAGT
>CALMOO010000407.1 GCA_937871705.1 uncultured Hymenobacter sp. | reverse complement strand
CTGCTGGGACTTGCGGTCGCTCACCAGCTGCCGGCGCAGCGATTTAAACAAGTAGGGCAGGATAACCTCGACCGTACCGAGCGTGGCCCGCCGCTGCCACAGCCGCTGGAAAAGCGTTTGAATACTGTCTTTGGTCAGCTCCGCGTCTTTCGTCAGCCGCAGGCCGTAGCCATACAGGGCATCGTAGTGCGTTAGAAATATTCGCTTGTACGCCCGCTCGTCACCGGCCAAGAAACTGGCCCAAAGTGTAGCGTCGGGAAGAGACATACGGTGCGGGAAAGCCGGTACTTGTTGCGCCGTTTCCTGGGCAAGAATACAACAGCTTGGGTATATAGGCTACCCGACTACGGCTGCCTGTGGCGGGCCGCGCCGTTATGGAAAGCTTTACAGGACCGAGAAACAGCCAAGAGCCAGCCGCCGGGCCTTGTGCCGTACGTTTGCCCCGCTCACCTTCGTTGGCTGCTTATGAACAGGCTAGTTGCCCTACCCCTCCTGCTGCTGGCGGCCTGCCAGGCCGCGCCCAACACCCAGGCCACCGCCGGGTGTGCCATTCCCTTCGAGAAGACAACTCTGCTGGTAGGTAATGAGCTGCGCCACTACGTGTTGGTGCCGCACTTCCACCCGCAGCGCAAGGAGTGCTGGAGCCAGCTGCGGGGCTACTTACAGTCGGAAGCCGCGCCCGAAAACCTCAACGCCGGGGCGCATCTGTTCGTGTACATCGACACCACCGACTTTGCCCTGCCCGCGGGTGGCGGGCTCTTTGGCCAGGCTCGCGGCCGGGTTATTGCGCAGCAGCTCTACAACAAAGCCGCGGGCATCAACGAGTTTACGGTCGACCCGAACGCCACCGGCAAGTACCCGCAGGCTCGGTAGCCTTGGGCAACTAAGAGGGGGGTAGGCGGGCCGCGGCGCTTACTTCAGGGTCATGAGCGCGGCCATGGTTTCGAGGCCATCCCAGAGGTTGCCCAGGCGGATGTTCTCGTTTTCGGCGTGCTGGTTGTTGTCGTAGTTGGCCACGGGCACGGTGAGCGTGGGGGTGCCCAGCTCCTGCTTAAACACGTACAGCGGCAGGCTGCCGCCCAGGGTGGGCAGCACTACCACCGGCTCGGCCGTAGTAGTCTGCACGGCCTGCACCACCTGGCGGGCCAGGGGCAAGTCCAGGGGCGTGCGCTGGGCATTGTAGCCGGCGCCGGGCTCCAGGCGCACGAGGCGCGCGTGCTGGGCGCGCTCGACATCAGTGGGTTCAGCGTGGGTCACGAAAAAGCCCTGCCGCTCGATGTGCCGCTCTACCTTCGCGAGCTGGCGCTGGTAGTCGTTGCCGAGTACCAGGCGCAAGTCGAGCATGGCTTCGGCGGTGGTCGGGATGACGTTGGCGGCCTGCGCGCCCACGTTGGCGCTGCGCAAGCCGTTGATATTCAGGGAGGGCTGATTGAGCAGCTCGACCAGCGACTGGCCCTGGCCCTCGGGCCGCGCAAAGCCCAGCTCCTGCTGCAGCGCCGGCTCCACGGCCGGCACGCGGCGCACGGCCGCTTGCTCGGCGGCCGTGAGCGGCACCACATCGTCGTAGAAACCGGCCACCCGCACGCGCCCCGTGCTGTCCTTCATCGAAGCCAGCAGCTGGGCCAGCTCCAGGGCCGGGTTGGGCGCCCAGTTGCCGTAGTGGCCGCTGTGCAGCGGGCGCTTGGGCCCGTACACGGTGAGGCCCAAATTAACGTCGCCGCGCACCCCAAACACCACTTCCTTGCGCCCCGACTGGTGCACCGGGCCGTCGCAGATTATCCAGAGGTCGGCTTGCAGGGCCGTGCGGTACTTGCGCAGCACCTCGGCCAGGTGCGGCGAGCCGCGCTCTTCTTCGCCTTCAAAGAAAAACTTGAGGTTGACCGTGGGCTTAATACCGCTCTGCGCCAGGGCCTGATAACCAGTCAGAATAGTCATCACGCCGGCCTTGTCGTCGGAGCTGCCGCGGGCATAGATGCGCCAGTCGGGGCTGAGCGGGGCGGTGGGCGCGGGCAGCGGCAGCAAGTGGCCGCCGCTGGCCAACGAGCCACTCGCCAGCACCGGCTTAAACGGGCTGAGGCCGGGCGCCCACTGCGCCGCGTTCACGGGCTGCCCATCGTAGTGGGCGTAGAAGACCAGCGTGCGCGTGGCGCCGGGCACGCGCACCTCGCCGTACACGGTAGGCGGCACGCCGGGGGTAGGCGCGGCCAGCAGCTGCACATTGGTAATGCCGCGTTGGCGCATCATCTCGGCAATGGTGGTGGCCGTTTGGCGCAGGCCCGCGCTATCGGCAGCCACGCTCGGGATGGCCAGCAGGTGCAGGTACTCGGCCAGCAGCGCCTGCTCGTGGCCCTGGCGATACTGCCGCACCTTGCGCAGCACGGCAGCGGGGGGCGCGGCCGCCAGCAGCAGGCCCGCCACCACTATGCCCAGCAGGCAGCCCGGTAAGTAGACGTTCTTCATGGCCCGAAGTAAGCGCGCAGCCAGCGAAACAACGCGCGGCTGAGCCCAGGCCGCCAGGCGGGGGTAAGGCGCTGAAAGTCATGAATAGTTGTGCGCGCTTTTGGGCGGCAGGGAGGTGGCAGCCAGGCAATATTATCCTATTTTTACCTTTTAATAGCTCATTTGCCAGCACAGAGGTAGGGAGTCGACTGGCGCGGCTTTTTCCTCGCGGGCCCGCAACCTTGCAACTTGGTTGCCAATGCTTTAGCACTCGCGCACTGCCAGCAGCAGTCAGCTTGAGTAGAAGGGCAGTATCAGCTTAATTAAAACAAATCACTACATACTGCAATATTTGAAAAGTAATTTCTTGAATTCCACATCATTTACTGACTGCACTGCTTGGTTATTTTCTGCCGGCTACCTTATTTTTGAACCTGTTCTAGTTGCTCTTATCCTACTTTACTTTATCACTTTATCGCCTTTTTCATAAGCCGGGCGGGTGGCCCTCCCCTGCCGGTGCTTACGAAACTTACTATCTTCTTCTATTCCGCTACGCTACCATGCATCTACAGCTGCTAAGAGAAACCCCCAACGTTTCCGCCTACTACGACTCGGCAAATGACTGGCTCTATGCCGATTGGCGGGGCGAGCTGACCTTGCCGCTGGTACAAGCCAACTGCCTGATGCTGGCCGAGTGCTTGCTGGAACGCCCCTACCCCCGCATTCTCAATAGCAACCACAACGTCACCAGCTTTTCCCTCAACGTGCCCTTCTGGCTGGGCAAAGAGTTTCTGCCTCACC
>CALMOO010000406.1:6564-8786 GCA_937871705.1 uncultured Hymenobacter sp. | reverse complement strand
AATCAGTCTTCAACCTCACCAAAGCGGCCACCAAGCCTATGATGCGCGCCAAGGTTGGCTCCATCATCAACATGACCTCGGTAGTAGGCCTCAAAGGCAATGCCGGCCAGGCCAACTACGCGGCCAGCAAGGCCGGCATCATCGGCTTCACCAAGTCGGTGGCGCTGGAACTGGGCTCGCGCAATATCCGCTGCAACGCCATTGCCCCTGGCTTCATCGAAACCGAAATGACCGATGCGCTCGACCAAAAGCAGGTTGATGAGTGGCGCAAGGCCATTCCGCTCAAGCGTGGCGGCTCGCCAGAAGATGTGGCCAAAGCCACGGCGTTTTTAGCCTCGGACGATTCGAGCTACATCACCGGCCAAGTGCTGCAAGTAGATGGCGGCATGCTGACGTAGGGCAGATTTTATGTCTGTTGCTGCTGTTCCAATTGCTGGATAACGGCTGGTAGTTCTATGCCTAAATAGGGGTAGGATTCTGTTGGCCCAACTTGCCTGAGCTTCTCTAAAACTGAAGTGCTACGCAGCCACTCAGAGAAAAGCTTGCTTTGTTGTTCCATATCCTCGTATCCGGGCAATAATCGCATTTTTACCACCTTTTTAGCGTGTCGACAAACAAAGTCAGCTAAACGCTGAAAGGCTACTTGATTATCGACTTCTGACCACAAGCGGAGTAAGTGGCTGAAATCAGGATACACGTTAGCAATAGCTGGAAAATAAGATTCAAAAAGCGCGTCTATGAGGTCAGACTCCTCACTTAGAAGCTTTTGCCAAAGCACTAATAAGAAGTTAGATAAGGCTTTTACTTCAATAACTGGCCAAGTTTTATAATTGCCATAATTAAGCTTGTTTAAGGCTACCCACTCATCGAAATCAGACGATAGTGTAGATAGAAGTTCCAATATGCGCGGTAGAAAATGCTTGAAATCATCTACGTCGCTCCAAGTAGTCATGGCTTTGAAATAGTAAATGCGCAAATCTTCAGCCGAAAGCTCTCGCAGGGACTTAGTTGCTAGTGCTCGGTTCCATTGTGTTAGCTCACCATAAAGTGGGCTGCCACTCATATTAGGGTTAATTGGGTATTTTGCGAAGGCTTCGTACAATTGCTTAATTGCGGCTTGTAACTCAGCTTTAATGGTAGCTGGGTGATTAGAAAGTTGCGCCATATCTAACGAATTAAAAACAATTTCAAGATCAAACCTACGGTCAGAAACTATTTCGTCATGTCGGCATTGCTTAGACTTTCGCTTATTGGCTTTTTGCTACTTGCCAGCGGCCTACTTGCCTACCCCCGCTTATCTGGCAAGCTGCACCGTTGGCAGGCTGTCCACCAAGCCACGGCGGCTGTAAAGCCACTGGCAACCACGCTGCACGACGGTGACCTTATTTTTCACACCTCGCAATCGGCACAAAGCCAAGCTATTCAACTGGCTACGCACTCGCCCTACAGCCACTGCGGCCTACTGTACAAGAACGGCGGCGAGTGGCAGGTTTTCGAAGCAGTGCAGCCGGTGAAGCTAACGCCGCTGGCCGGCTGGATAGCGCGGGGGCAGGGCAGGCATTTTGTGGTGAAACGGCTGTACGATGCGGCTAGCGCCCTTACCCCTGCCGCGCTGGTACGGCTGCGGGCCGCGGGCCAACCGATGCTAGGCCGAAGCTACGACTTGGCCTTTGAGTGGTCAGATGACCGGATTTATTGCTCAGAGCTTATCTGGAAGGTGTACGACCGAGGCTTGCACCGGCAGCTTGGCCGCTTGCAGCAGCTGCGCGACTTTGACCTGAGCAACCCCGTGGTGCAAGCCAAGCTACGGGAACGCTACGGGGCTCGGCTGCCGTTAACGGAGCCGGTAATTTCGCCGGCCAGTATCTTTAACAGCCCCGAGCTGGTTACCGTCGTTAAGCGGTGAACTAGTCGGCTCCTTCCGCTCAACACCCGCGCTGCTTGGGAAGCGCGTTTCTGCTCTTGCTTTCTACCGTTTATTCTCCCTGGTTTATTCTGCTCTGCCTGGCCGTGGGCGCGGGCTACGCAGCGCTGCTGTACTCGGCCAAGTCGCCGTGGAGCCGGGCCGTTAACTACGCGCTGGCGACGCTGCGCTTTGTGGTGGTCAGCTTCTTGTGCTTTCTGCTGCTCTCGCCGTTTGTAAAGACGACGACTACCCGCACCGAGGCACCTACTGTCGTACTGGCTATTGATAATTCACAATCAGTCAGCCTCTTCACGCA
>CALMOO010000406.1:4357-6554 GCA_937871705.1 uncultured Hymenobacter sp. | reverse complement strand
GCGCTGAGCCAACTCACGGCGGGCCTGCCGCAGCTGGCGGCTACGCTGCGCAGCAAAGGTTTTCGGGTTGAAACCCGCACACTCACCAGCGCCGATGCGGCGCCCGATTCGCTACGCTTCAGTGCCGAGCGCACCGACCTCAACAAGCTGCTGGCCGACAGCCGCGAGGCTAATGCCGACCGCAACCTGGCCGGCGTAGTGCTGGTGAGCGACGGCATTGTGAACCAAGGTCAGGCGCCGCAATATTCAGAGTTTAACTTCCCGATTTTTAGCGTGGCTTTGGGTGATACGCTGGCTAAGAAAGACTTGCGCCTGACAGATTTGGTGTACAATCGGGTGGCGTTTAGCGGCAACAAATTTCCGTTGGAAGCGGAAATCGGCTACGAGGGCTATGCTGGCGGCGGGGCCAGGGTGGAGGTGCGTGAGGGGGGTAGGGTGCTCGAATCGCACCAGGTAGCGCTGCCGGTGGGCCGGCGGCGCATCAAAACTACGTTTCAGCTCACGGCCCCTACCCCCGGCAAGCGCCGCTACGAGGTGCGGGTGGTGCCGCAGGCCGGCGAGTTTACAGTGCTCAACAACGCCCGCACGGCTTTTATAGAAGTGGTGAAGGGCAAGCTGCGGGTGCTGCTAGCCGGGGCCGCGCCCCACCCCGACCTGAAGGCACTCCGGGCCGCTATTCTGGCTAATAATAACTTCGACCTAACCTTGAGTGTGGCCGGTGTGGGCGCGCCCCTACCCCCCGGCACGACGTTCGACGTGGCTGTGCTGCACCAGCTGCCCGCCCGCGGCGGCCTAGGACAGGATTTGCTGGCGCGGGTGCGCGCAGCGCGGGTGCCCACGCTCTACATCCTGGGCGCGCAATCTGATTTGGCTGCTTATAACCAACTGAATGCGGGCCTGAACGTGCAGCCACGTGGCGCACAAACCGACGAAGTGACGCCGTTGCCCAACCCCGGTTTTGCACGCTTTCCGCTGGATGAGGAAAGCCGCCGACGTTTTGGGCAGTACCCACCAGCCCAAGTGCCGTTTGGCGAGTTTCGGCTAGGCAACGGGGCTGAGGCGGCGCTATGGCAGCAGGTGGGCCCCCTACCTACCCAAAAGCCGCTGCTGGTGTTTGGCAGCGCCTCGGCTACGCCCCGTGCCGCTACGCTGCTGGCCGAAAACACCTGGCAGTGGCGCTTGCAGGAAGCTACTACTCACGACGACCGGCCCGATAGCTACGACCGCCTCGTGGTGCGCACGCTGCAATTGCTGACCCAGAATGCCAACAAAAAGCGCCTCGACGTGTACCCCACCCAGGATGCCTTCGGTACGCAAGACGATGTGACACTGGGCGCCGAAACGTATAACGCGGTGTTTGAGCGCATCTACGACCAAAAAATTACGCTTACCCTCACCGATTCGGCGAAGAAAGTCCGCACCGTGACCTTCGCCAACCCGGCCGATGGCTCGCCGCTGCACCTGGGGCCGCTGCCGGCGGGCCTCTACCGCTACCAGGCCCGCGCTACCCTCGGCGGCCAAGCCCAGCAAGCCAACGGCGAGTTGCTGGTACAAAACCAGCCCCTCGAAGCTCAGGAATCGAAGGCTGACCACCGGCTGCTGGCGCAGCTCAGCCGCCGTAGCGGCGGGCAGCTTTACTACCCTCCGCAATTAGCTAAGCTGACGCAGGATATTGAGAAAGCTAATTTCAAGCCGGTTATTTCCAGTGAGGAAAACCTAAAGGACTTAATTAATTTGAAGTGGTTATTTTTCCCGCTACTGGCATTGCTGGCGGCCGAGTGGGCCACGCGCAAGTACCAGGGCGGCGTATAATCCGTCATGTCATGCTGACGAAGGAAGCATCTTGTCAGGGTGAACGAGAAACTGGGTTATGGCTTCTTATGACACACGTCTACCCTGACAAGATGCTTCCTTCGTCAGCATGACAAACGATTTTTATGCGCTATCTCCTTCTCAACAAGCCCTACGAAGTCCTGACGCAGTTCACGGACGAGCAGGGCCGCGCTACGCTCAAAGATTTTGTGAACGTGCCGGACGTGTACCCGGTAGGGCGGCTCGACTTTGACAGTGAAGGGCTGCTGCTGCTCACCGACGACAAACAGCTGCAACATCGCCTCAGCGACCCGCGCTACAAGGTGCCCAAAACCTACTGGGCGCAGGTGGAGGGCGTGCCCACCGAGGCGGCCCTAGGTCAGCT
>CALMOO010000406.1:0-4347 GCA_937871705.1 uncultured Hymenobacter sp. | reverse complement strand
GTGGATGGCCTACCCTCTGAAGAAGCATTGGAGCGGCTGCGCCAAGGCGTGCAGATTAAAGAGGGCTTGACGTTGCCCGCCGAGGTGCAGGCGCTGCCTGAGGAAGTTACGGCTAACTTGTGGGGCCGCACGCCGCCTATTCGGTACCGCGCCAGCATTCCGACGAGTTGGCTGGCTATTACCATCTCGCAGGGCATGAACCGGCAGGTGCGCAAGATGTGCGCAGCCGTAGGCCTGCCCTGCCTGCGGCTGGTGCGGCAGGCGCTGGGCGCCTTGACTCTTAATGAATTGACACCTGGCCAATGGCGCGACCTAACTGCTGACGAAATCCAAGAACTACGTGGCCTGGCGGGCGCCGGTAGCCGCAATGCACAGCCATTTCGCCGCCCTACCCCCTCCTCTTCGGCTGGGGGGCGGCCTGCACCACGCCACCCGCGCTCCTGATGCTGCGCCGGGTTTTGGCGCTGCTGGCAGTTGTCTTTGGGCTGCTCAATGTGGTGCTTGCGCTGCATGCCTGGCGCTTCACGCATTTTTCGGCCGAAGTGAGGCTGCGCACCGTCAGCCCCGAGCGCCTGCCTACCGGGCAAAAAATAAGGGTGTTGCTTACTGGCTTGAAAAACCCAAAGCCAGTTAACCTTAGCCCGCCCACGTTTCCGTATAAAAACGTGACACTTCGCAGCCCCAACGGCCAACTGGCAGCTTGGTACGGCCCGGTGCCAAATGCCCGTGGCACCGTGGTGCTCTGCCACGGCTACACCAGCGATAAATCGCGCCTGCGCCCGGAAGCGGCATATTTTCGGCGGCTTGGCTACGCAGTTTTGCTGCTAGATTTTAGCGGCAATGGGGCCTCGCAGGGCTACCAAACTACCATTGGCTACCGCGAAGCCGACGATGTGGTGGCCGCTTACCGCTGGGTACAAGCCCGCCAGCCCACGGCGCCTACGGTGCTTTATGGCGTGAGTATGGGCGCGGTGGCCATCATGCGGGCGGAAAGCGAGTTGGGTCTGCGCCCGACTGCTAACATTCTGGAATGCCCCTACGGCAGCATGCTCCAAACGGCCCGCAACCGCTTCACGGCCATGCGCCTACCCCCCTTCCCGATGGCTAACCTGCTGGTTTTCTGGGGTGGCCTAGAGAACGGCTACTGGGCGTTTGGGCTGAAGGCCGAGGAATACGCCCGCCGCATCCCTACCCCTACCCTGCTGCTGTGGGGCACCGCCGACCGGCGCGTGACGCGCGCCGAAACTGATTCTATTTTCGCGCACCTGCCGGGGCCTAAGCAGCGGCTGGATTTTGTGGGGGCGGGGCACGAGCCGTATTGGCATAAGTACCCGGCGCAGTGGCAAGAGGTGATAAAGCAGTTTTTGCAAAAGCAACAAGTGCCAGTGCAATGCCGCTAAGTCGCTAGCTTATAGATTACCCCATGTATTAGCTCGCAACGAAGCTTCGTTGCGCGTAGCTGCTGCCAGCAGCATTACTGCCCACAGTTAGTGTTCGCTAATCAGCACAAAAAAGGGCTTGCACTATTTGTGCAAGCCCTTTTTTCCGTGGTCAAACTTACCTGCGCTTTACGCGTGTACTACTTCCTCGTGCCGGCTGGCGGGCAGGTCGTCGGTGTAGTGCGTGTGCTCGGCGCGGTAGGTGCGCTCAAAAATCAGCGGGAAGATGAACAGCGTCAGCACCGTACCCGTGAGCAAGCCGCCGATAACGACAATGGCCAGCGGCTTCGAGGTTTCGGAGCCGATGCCGGTGCTGAGCGCAGCCGGCATGAGGCCGATAATGGCCATGAGCGCCGTCATCACTACGGGGCGCACCCGCGAGGCTACCCCCTCCGACAAGCTCCGGTCGAGGCTCATCTTGGCCACCATGTTTTGCTTGAATACACTGATGAGAATCACGCCGTTCTGAATACAGATACCAAACAGCGCGATAAAGCCAATACCGGCCGAAATCGAGAAGTTGGTATGCGTGATGAGCAGCATGGCAATGCCGCCAATAAGCGCGAATGGCACGTTGAGCAGTACTAGGCCCGCATCTTTCAGATTACCAAAGAGAATGAAGAGGATGAAGAAGATGAGCGCCAGCGAAATCGGCACTACCTGGGCCAGGCGCTGCGAGGCGCGGCGCTGGTTTTCGAAGTCGCCGGTCCACTTCATGGAGTAGCCTTTGGGTAGCACCACGGCTTTGTTCACCTTCTCTTGCGCTTCGGCGATGGCCGAGCCCAGGTCCCTACCCCGCACCGAAAACTTCACGGCCGAGAAGCGCGTGTTGTCGTCGCGGTAAATCAGGCTGGGGCCAGTCACCTCTTTCACTTCGGATATCTCATTGAGCGGCACCGTTTTGCCGCTTTGCGTGGGCACCATGAGCGCGGCTATTTCGGTCGGGCTCTCGCGGTACTGCGGCTCGTAGCGAACCCGGATGGGGAACTTGCGCTCGCCTTCGTACATCTGGCTGGCTTGCTTGCCACCCACAGCCATTTCGAGCACGGCGTTGGCATCGCTCTTGCTCACGCCGTAGCTGGCCATGCGGCCCTCGTCGAGGTCGGCGTGCAGCTCGGGCTGGCCGATGTTGCGGAGCAGGCCCAAGTCGTCGATACCGTCTACGTGTTGCAGCACCTGGTACACCTGGCGGGCCTTGCCTTCCATGAGCTTGAGGTCGGTACCGTAGATTTTAACCGCAATAGAGCCTTTTACGCCCGAAGCAGCTTCTTCCACGTTGTCGGTAATCGGCTGCGAGAAGTTGAAGTCCACGCCCGGAAAGCGGTTCAGCTTTTCCTTCATGTGCTCGATGAGCTCTTCGCGGTACGCCTTGCTCTTCATCTTCTTCTGCACCTCGTCGGTGTGCTTGATTTGGACAAGGAACTCATTGTTGTAGAAGCCCGTAGGGTCGGTACCGTCATTAGGGCGGCCGGTCTGGCTCACTACGTCGCTCACCTCCGGAAAGCTGATAAACACGCGCCGCATCTCGTTGCAAAGCTTGTTCGACGCATCGAGCGAGATGCTCAGCGGCAGCTGCGCCCGCACGTAAATAGAGCCTTCGTTTAGTTCCGGCAAGAACTCGGTGCCCAGGAATTGGTAGGCCCCTACCCCCAGCACCACCAGCACTGCTGCAAACAGCAAGCTGGCCGTCTTGCGGGCGTACGTAAACACGAACACCTTCCGGGCACCTTTGCTGATGGCCCGCACGAAGAAGTTGTCCTTCTCCCGCACGTTCTTATTAAGCAGCAGCGAGGCCAGCACCGGCACCAGCGTGAGGGTGAAAATGAGGGCGCCGAGCAGAGCGAAGCCCAGCGTCCAGGCCAGCGGCGAGAACACTTTGCCTTCTACTTTCTCGAACGAGAAAATCGGCAGCAAAGCCGTGATGATGATGGCTTTGGCGAAGAAAATAGCCTTGCCCATCTCGCGGCCGGTTTTCTTGATGAGGCCCATTTTGGCCAGCTTGTTACACCGCTCCATGCCCACCTCATGGGCCTTGTGGTCGAGCGCTACAAAGAGCCCTTCGACCATGACTACCGCGCCGTCGATGATGATACCGAAGTCGATGGCGCCCATGCTCAAAAGGTTGGCGCTCATGCCCTTCAAGCGCAGGCAGATGAAGGCAAACAGCAGCGCCAGCGGAATAATAATGCTAACAATAACCGTCGTGCGCCAGTCGGCCATGAAGAGGAACACGATGACGGTCACGAAAATCATGCCCTCGGTCAGGTTGTGAATTACCGTTTCCGTGGAAAAGTCGATAAGCTGCTGCCGGTCGTAAAACGTGCTGATTTTCACGTCGGGCGGCAAAATCTTGTCGTTCAGCATCTCCACCTTATCCTTGAGGCGAGCAATAACTTCGGACGGGTTTTCGCCTTTTCGCATTACCACTATGCCTTCGACCATGTCGTCGTTCAGGCCGCGCCCTACCCTACCCAGGCGGGGTAGGGCCGATTCTTTCACCTGCGACACGTCTTTGATGAGAATCGGCACGCCGTTCACGTTCTTCACCACCGTGTTATTGATGTCGGAGATGTTGTTGAGCAAGCCAATGCCGCGCACCACGTGTACAGGTCGAGCGGCGTCAGGCCAAAATCCTGGAGCTTGCTCGGGTCCACCGAAATCTCGTAGTCCTTCACCTCGCCGCCGAAGCTGTTCACGTCGGCTACGCCAGGCACGGCCTTTAGGTTGCGCTCAATCACCCAGTCCTGAATGGTTTTCAGTTCGCGGGTCGTTTTATTCTTGCTGGCGATGGTGTAGCGATAGATTTCGCCGGTGGGGCCATAGGGTGGCTGCACCTCGGGCTCGGCGCCTTCAGGCAAGTCGGCGCCCGCCAGCAGGTTGTTGACCTGCACGCGCGCAAAGGCGTCGT
>CALMOO010000405.1:7320-8041 GCA_937871705.1 uncultured Hymenobacter sp. | reverse complement strand
AATCCTAAGCGTTGTTCTCCTCGCCGTAGGTCGCCACCTTCGACTGCATCATGTCGTACTTCGACTCGATACCTAAAAGCTCAAAATGGTAGGGGCGAAGCTCTACGAACACCGTGCCCGTCACGCGCTCCTGCGACGACACCAAGAAGGCCTCAAAATCGCGCATCGCGGGGTCGAGGTACTGCGCCTCGTGCAACAGCGTGCCGTACCAAGTAGCCACGGGCTCCTTGTGCAATTGCTGCCAGCGCGACAGCGTGTGCTTTTCCAGCAAGTGGTGCGCCTTGATGAGTAGCAGCGCCGCCGGTGCCTCAAAGCCTACCCGGCCTTTGATGCCCAAGATGGTGTCGCCCACGTGCGTGTCGCGGCCAATAGCATAAGCGCCGGCTAGCTCGTTGATTTTTTGAATGAGTGCTACGGCACCCATCTTCTCGCCGTTCAGCGCCACTGGCTCGCCCTTCTCGAAGGTGATTTCCAGTTGGCTGGGCTCAGTCTTGGAAAGTTGGGTAGGGTAGGCGCTCTCAGGCAAAGCCTGGCGCAAGTGAGGGTTTCGACGCCGCCAACGCTAGTGCCCCAAATGCCTCGGTTGATGGAGTATTTCGCCTTCTCCCAACTCATCTCGAAGCCTTGGGCTTGCAAGTATTGAATCTCGGCCTGACGCGACAGTTTCTGGTCACGAATAGGTGTAATAATCTCGGTATCAGGCGAAATGACTGCGAAGGCC